>CAYVVK010000807.1:0-3031 GCA_964454855.1 uncultured Phaeodactylibacter sp.
ATCAATCTATTATAACACCAACTACCTGTCAATTAATTAACTCTCAAAGCACTAGAGGCGGAATATCCCGAGATAGAGGAGGCCGCCAGGATCGCGGTGAGCGGTGGAGGCGTCTTTGTCCGGGTAGAAGAGCAAGCCTATCCCGAAATGGATTTCTGCTATGCAGATGATGCCGTCTTTGACATTTTTTCTTTTGAGTTCCTCGACGGAGACCGCACAGCTTCCCTGGAGCGGCCCAATACGGCCGTTATAACGGAAAGCCAGGCGAAGAAATATTTCGGCAACCGCAATCCAGTGGGAGAAACACTCACCGTGGAGGTGGTTTGGTACGGGAGTGTGGAGTACGAGATCACTGCCGTGATTGAAGACCTGCCGGTAAACTCTCATTTTCGCCGCACGCTGTTCTTTTCTTTTCCCACATTGTCCGGACAGCTATTTACCGACATCAACCAGGATTGGAACATTCATTTTTACTATACCTACCTGCTCCTGGATCAGGGAACCGATCCCGCTGACCTGGATCGCAAGCTGGAGGCATTCATCGATACTCACTACGATGAGGAAACGGCCGCCCGGTATAATCCCGAATTGGTACAACTCGAGGATATTTATTTCCACACGGAAGCGGACACGGCTATCGGCGCCAGGAGCGACTTTAGAATAGTCAGTATTCTTTCAGCCATTGCACTCTTTATTTTGGGCATTGCCGTCTTCAACTACGTCAATCTTTCTACGGCCCAGTCGGTGGACAAAGCCAAGGAAACGGGGGTGAGAAAAGTTGTCGGCGCCAGTCGCTATTCTCTGATCAAGCAGTACTTGTCGGAATCCATCGCCTTTTGTCTGGTGGCTTCCCTCTTAGCAGCGGGAGCGAGCTATTTTCTGTTACCCTTATTTAATGAGCTGGCCGCCAAACAAATTACCTTGAGTGGTACTGACCTACTTTCCCTGGCGCCTTCGTGGCTGGGACTTGTATTGGTTGTGGGTATGCTGGCGGGTCTATATCCGGCTTTTGTGCTTTCTTCTTTTCGCCCCTCCGTAGTTTTCCAACGACTATCCGCTTCCGGCGATCAAACCAGAACACTTCGTTCTTTACTGGTTAGTCTTCAGTTCTGCATCTCCGTCTTTTTGATCATCGCCACCCTGGTTGTGTACCGTCAACTCCTTTTTCTTCAGCAAAAAGATTTGGGTTTCGATGAGGAGGGGATCGTGGAAATCGCCCTGGTTTCCAGGGATATGACAGATGATTATGCGTTGCTGAAAAGACAGGTAAACAGTCTCGGTCCGGTCATTTCCGCCAGTGGATGCGACCGCATATCCAAAAAGGAGTTTTATTACTCGGGATACCGGTTTGAAGACCTGGATGAAGGCACCAGGGTAGTGCATATGGCGCGATACCACGTGGACCACGATTTTTTCAATACGATGGACATCGAGATACTGGCGGGCGGGCCGCTCACTTCATCTTTTGATTCCGATTCTTCGGGCATGCTCGTCCTGAATGAAGCAGCGATTCGCGAGCTCGGCATTGAGTACCCCGAATCTGCAATCGGTCAGCGCGTCACCTATCAGCGGCCGGGAAGTATCAGCGTAAACGGTACTATCTGGGCAGTATGCGAGAACTTCCACGCCCTATCGCTTCACAATCAGATCGTGCCCGTGGTGATGGACTACTGGCGCGAATCGTTTAATTATCTCAATGTGCGCCTCTCCAATGTCAATTACGCAACTATGGAAAAACTGGAAGCTACCTACCAAAGCTTATTTCCCGGTAATCCTTTCGAGTTTTCCTTTTTGGATGAGCGCATCGACCAGTTATACGAGCAGGAACAGCGGCTCGGTCAGTTGTTCTTTGGGTTTACCCTGATTGCTATTGTGATCTCCATGCTGGGCCTTATCGGCGTGAGCGCCTATACGATTGACCGAAGGACCAAAGAGATCGGCATACACAAGGTATTGGGAGCGGGAAGGTGGCAAATTGCCGGTATGTTGTCCAAGGGGATGTTGAAATTAGTAGTCATTTCCTTTATCCTTCGCGGCCCCGCTGGCATATTGGGCCATGCTGCAATGGCTGGATAATTTTGCCTACAAAATCGATATCGGGCCGGGAATTATGATTTTTGCCGCGCTTCTGATTTTGGCAACGGCGATGTTATCCGTAGGCTCCCAGGCCCTACGGGCGGCCATGATGAATCCGGTAAATAGTATTAAGGATGAGTGATCAAGTCGACTTTGGAGACGGGGGGACCCGGGAAGGGACTGTAACAACGAATTATATAAGGCGCCTCAATTCTCATCTAAAATTGAGTCGGCCGGCAA
Organism: uncultured Phaeodactylibacter sp.; assembly: GCA_964454855.1. GTDB lineage: Bacteria > Bacteroidota > Bacteroidia > Chitinophagales > Saprospiraceae > CAYVVK01. Next base: position 2,317 of record CAYVVK010000807.1, read on the forward strand.
GGGTATGAATGTACGCTTCTTTGTCAGCAATTTCGCCGATGAAAATCCCGAAGAGCTGTATAAAGAATTTTACGTTCAACGAGGGGAGACAGCTGAAAACCGAATCAAGGAAATCAAAAACATGTGTTTCTCGGATCGGCTCAGCTGTCCAAGTTTCAGCGCCAACTTCTTTCGGTTGATGCTTTCTTGCCTGGCCTACGAACTCTTACGCAGCTTACGACAAGTCATTCAAAAGACGAACCATACGAAGGCATGGAACTGGTCGATACAATCGATTCGACTGTACCTGCTCAAGGCCGGCGCCCAGGTTCACGAGACAGTCCGCAGAATCTATATCCGTTTTTCTCAGGCCTTCTCCCAGCAGAATTTCTTTACTGAGGTGATGATGCTCTGTTAGCAGTCTGAATCTAAGCGGGACACAAGGCGAACCACTATTTTACTGCTCGGGGCACTGACTCGGCTGGGAACAGTGTATCTGATGAGGAGTATTTGCTGCTTTTTCACCCGAAAATGGATGAAAAAGTGAGGTGATATAATGCGAACCTTATCCCAATTATCAAATTGGAGTTCAATTTTGATGAAATCATCTTGAAATATTATCGAAGTTTGAAACCAGCACGGTTCGGTGAATAATCCAGGCTGGGGGACTGCCCACTGCCTCACTGCAAACTGCAAACTGCCCACTGCAAACTGCCCACTGCAAACTGCCCACTGC
>CAYVVK010000808.1:0-3031 GCA_964454855.1 uncultured Phaeodactylibacter sp.
ATACGGCTGAAAAACCTGATCGAAGCCCGGGAGAAGCTATGGGTACATTTTCAAAGCCTGGATATGTTCCTGGCCGATGGCCTGGAGGCCACTTCCGTCGACGACCGCTTCCTGCAGGACGTCTTTCAAAGCATCAAGGACAATCTGGACAACGAGCAGTTCGGCGTGGAGGAGATCGCTCGGAAGGTGGGGTTCAGCCGCTCGCAACTGCACCGCAAGCTAAAGGCGCTGCTGGGCAAATCCGCCCATCAACTCATCGTGGAAGTGCGCCTGAACGAAGCCCACCGCCCGCTCAAACAAGGCGCGGGATCGGTCTCGGAAGTGGCCTATTCGGTCGGCTACTCCAACCTCTCCTACTTCGCCAAGAGCTTTAAGCGCAAATTTGGCCTGCTGCCGAGTAAGGTAGAGGTGGAACTTCCAGAAGAGAAAGGCTGAGGCTGCTCAGCTTCGAGAGCTTATCCATTGAGCCTGAACAATAATCCACCCTTTTAAGACAATAGTGCGGGCGCCGCCCTCCCATTCCCCCCATCTTTGTATCAGACAAAAAAGAAACCAACTTTTCCCATTATAGCATCCCATGTGATTTTCATCGCCTGATATTTGTACGGTAAGGCCGGCGCAACTCCGCTCCGGCCTTTTCATTTTTACATGCAAGGGGATTTAATTATCTTGAGTGGCAAAATTTATGGCCGTTGCCACTTATGCCTGCTAAAATACTAGTCGTTGAAGACGAGCCGCAGTTCGAGCGCCTGGTCCGCCAGCGGTTCCGCCGGAAGATCAGAGAAGGAGCCTATGAATTTGTTTTCGCGGCCGATGGCCTGGAAGCCCTGGAAGTACTGGAACAGCAGGACGATATCCAGCTGGTGCTCAGCGACATCAACATGCCCCGCATGGACGGCCTCACGCTCGTCGCCAGGCTGCAGGAAAAGTACCCCGATGTCAAGGCCGTGATGGTGTCGGCCTACGGAGACATGAAGAACATCCGCACGGCCATGAACCTGGGGGCCTTCGACTTCGTCACCAAACCCATCGAATTCGACGACCTGGAGGCCACCATCGAAAAGGCGCTGCGGGAGGCCGAAGTGGCCCGGCAGGCGGCCCGCACCCGCGAGCTGGAGGCCATCAACGAGCAGCTCAGCGAGCTCGACGCCCTCAAATCCCGCTTTTTCACCAACATCTCCCACGAATTCCGCACCCCCCTCACCGTGATCAGCGGCATGATCGGGCAGGTGGAAGAGAACCCGGGGCGCTGGCTCCGAAAAGGGGCGGAGATGATCCGCCGCAATACCGACAACCTGCTCAACCTCGTCAATCAGATCCTCGACCTGCGCAAGCTGGAAGCCGGCAAGCTGGAGCTGCAGTTGCGGCAGGGAAATGTGGTTTCCTACCTGCACTACATCTGCGATTCCTTCCAGGGGCTGGCCCTGGAGCGCGACATTCAGCTCCACTTCGAACCCGCCGAGCCGGAAATCATCATGGATTTCGACCCGGAAAAGCTGCTCCGCATACTGTCCAACCTGCTGTCCAACGCCCTGAAATTCACGCCTCCCGGCGGCGAGGTTTTCCTGGAGACAAAGCAGCAGGCAGCTGCCGAGGGAGAGCCTCAACTGCAGCTCACCGTCCGCGACACCGGCATCGGCATCGCCGAGGAGGGCCTTCCCCACTTGTTTGAGCGGTTTTATCAGGTAGAAGCAGCCCCCTCCCAGCCTCCCAGCCTGTCCGAGCGGCACTCCCCCCCTTCGGGAGGGCAGGGGGGGGCTGGAGCCGGCACCGGCATCGGCCTCGCTCTGGCCAAAGAGCTCGCCGAGCTGATGGACGGCAAGCTCGCGGTGGAGAGCCAGCTCGGAGAAGGAACTTCCTTCTTCCTCAATATCCCCATCCGGCGAAATGCCGAAACTAAAGGAACAGAACCTCCCGCTCCGGCTGCTGCCCAGCTTGGCCCTCCCGAGGAGTCGCTCATCCTCCGGGCGGAATCTTCCCCGCGGGAGTTCCCTACCCTACTGCTGGTGGAAGACAATGCCGATGTGCGCCAGTACCTGTTCGCCTGCCTGGAAGGGCACTACCGCCTGGAAGTGGCCCGCGATGGCCAGGAAGGCATCGACAAGGCCATCGAACAGGTGCCGGACCTCATCCTTAGCGACGTCATGATGCCCCGCCGGGATGGCTTTGAACTCTGCCATACCCTGAAGGAAGACCCGCGCACCAGCCACATCCCCATCGTGCTGCTTACCGCCCAGGCGGATGACGAATCCCGCATCGCCGGCCTGAAAAGAGGGGCCGACGACTATCTCGCCAAGCCCTTCCGGCAAGAGGAATTGCTCGCCCGGCTGGAGAACCTGCTGGAAACGCGCCGCCGCCTGCAGGAAAGATTCCGCAATCTGGAAACCCAACCGACACACGAGGGCGAAGCGGAGCCGATGGAAGATGCCTTTATACGCAGCGTCCGCGAAGCTGTAGAGGCCAATATCGACGATGTAAATTTCGGCATACAGCGCCTCTGCCGGGCAGTGGCGCTCAGCCGCTCTCAGCTCCACAATAAGATCAAGGCGCTCACCGGCCTTTCCACCGCTCTTTTTATCCGCTCCATCCGCCTGCACCGGGCCCGGCAACTGCTCGCCCAGCCCCACATGAACGTCTCCCAGGTGGCCTACGAAGTGGGCTTCAAGGACCCCAGGTACTTCACCCGCACCTACGCCGAGGAATTTGGGGAGAATCCTTCTGAGACGATGAAGAAAATACAATAGTCCACCCTTTTAAGACAATAGTGCGGGCAGGCCGCTCCTTTTTCCCCCATTTTTGCCTTAACGTACACGGCAAAGACACTAACTCACGCTACATATATCCAACAGAGGTGGGCGCTTATCACAGGGCCCACCTTTTTTTTTGGCGTAAGTTTATAGCGCCGTCCCCGGAACGCCCCTTTTAAGGGGCCTGTTCAAAGATAAACATGGCTGAAATACCCTTGCCGGAAGGCTAATTATAGGATATTTAGCCTCGCCGGATAAATCCCTGCCTACCTGGCGGTATCGGC
>CAYVVK010000809.1:0-3031 GCA_964454855.1 uncultured Phaeodactylibacter sp.
GCCGATAAGCTGGACAGCCGCGAGGAAGAAACCCTCAGCAGCCTTACCGACCTCTTCTACTACCCTTATCAGTGGGTCTTCAAACACAAGATCAAGCTGCGCAAATCCTCCATCCTCAGTATCGTCAAAGAACATACCCTGATGGGAAACCTCGCTCACCGCTTCTTCGAAAAACTGATGAGCCAGGACATTCACAACTGGAACCGGCAGAGGCTGGAAAGCTATATCGGCCAGGAAGCCGGCGAGCTGTTGCGCAAGGAAGGCGCCGTCATGCTGATGTACGGCAAGGAACCCGAACGGGCCAGCTTCATCCAGCGCCTGAAGTTCGCTTCCTGGAGCCTCATCAAACACCTGCGGGAAAACGGCTGGCGGGTAAGGGGCGCCGAAGAGCCACTGGAAGGCAGGTTCATGGACATTGCCGTCAAAGGGCGCGCCGACCTCGTCCTGGAAAGAGGGCCAGAAACCGCGGTGGTCGACCTCAAATGGCGCGGCGCCCGCTACCGGGAACAAACCATCCGCAACGAAGAGGACCTGCAGCTGGTGCTTTACGCCAAGCTACTGGCCGACAGCCACGGCTGGGCACATGCCGCCTATTTCATCATGGAACAGGGCCTGATGGTCGCCCGCACCAATGCCGCATTCAGAGACATCACCCCCATTGCCCCCGATGAGGACTTCATCGAAGCCAACCAGCGGATACTCCGCCGCATGGAGGCTACCTACCGCTGGCGCATGGAACAGATCCGCAATGGCAATATAGAGATCCGCTGTGAGCAGACCCAAGCCAGCCTGGAAGATGCCTACGACAGCGCAGAACTGCTCGATCTGCTGGAAATGAAGGCCGAGAATGCCCGCTTCGACGACTACCGCACCCTCATCAATCTCGTACAGTAAAAAGTGACGGCTTCAATTCCGCCAGGCGGTCACAAAATTTATCCCAAAAAACCTCCTCCCGGCGTAACTTTCCCGCCCGGGCTTCGTAAATGTCAATTGGATTTGTAGGTGGCAGCGCTTTATCGGCGCTAATACAGCTAAGTGATTGTTAACAGACGAACATTATTGCTCCCCGGCCTTGGTTTATATATAAAATTTAGTTATTTTAAATGGGTGATTAAAAGCTCCCTTTTTCATGCCCGATAACCTAAACCCCTCAGACAATTTTACCGGCGGCCCTTTTATTATAGAAAAAATTATAATAAATTCGCTGACACATGCATTTCATTATAACTGCATGCACCAACTGTTGAAATAACCCAGGCTCGGCTTTGAGAAACCCGCTCCTGCATCTACAAAGCCACCGACACTTCGTATAGCGATTGGTTCTTTACTCCCCCCCCATTTTAACGCGCCTCTACGGCTGACGTACGTAGCAAGCGCCAATATTTCAAGATCATAATTTATCAACTACGTAAAACCGCATTATTCTATGAAGCTCAGAGTTTTACTACCGGCCCTCTGCCTGGTGCTCTTCGCAGGCCATTCCGCCTACTCCCAGTCCCCCATACAGTGTATCGATTACGCCACCGTAAGCCTTCTGGGAGGAGAAGACGAGATCACCACCTGTGAAGGCGACGGCATCGACGAAACCTTTAAGTTTAAAACCAGCACTCTGGCCATGCCCTTCGGCTACCTGGTCACAGATGAGAACAACATCATCCTCAAGGTGAGCATCAGCAGCCGCTTCGGATTTGAAGGGCTGGGAGAGGGCAACCTGCGCGTTTGGGCTTTTTCTTTCCTGGGAACCGTTACCGCTCAGCCCGGCCAGGACGCCACCACCACCCGGCTGGCAACCCTGTGCTCGGCCCTGACCACCAACTTTATCCCCGTCACCAATTTTATACCGGACGGAGGAGCCGTTGCCACTACTGACGGCAACACCTCGGTAGTCGTTTGCGTGGGTGACGGCAATCCCGACATCGTGGAGTTCACCACCACTGCAGACGCCGAGAACTACAACTTCCTGATCACCGATGAAAACAATGTCATCCTAAGCGTACCCGACGGCAACAGCGCTGATTTCGATGGCGCACCCGCCGGCAACTGCCGTGTCTGGGGTATCGCCCACGGGGGTAACCTCACCGCTCAAGCCGGAGATACCGTAGGGGTATCCTCACTGGCCGGCGACTGCTTCGGCCTCTCAGAAAATTTCATCGAGATCATCCGCACCCAGCCGGATGGCGGCAGCGTGGCCCTCACCAATGGGGAAACCACTGCCACCGTCTGCGTAGGTGACGGCCAGCCGGACGTGCTTTCCTTTGACAAGGAAACCAGCTCTCCCGCTCCCTATGCCTTTATCGTCACAGATGACAACAACATCATCCTGGCCGTGCTCGACGGCAATTCCAACAACTTCGAAGGCGCAGGAGCGGGCGTTTGCCGCGTCTGGGGCCTGTCTTACACCGGCAACCTGACTGCCGCTCCCGGTGATGATGCCGCAGCGGTGGATCTCAGCGACGACTGCTACGAACTGTCCGGCAACTTCATCGAAGTTACCCGCCAGGAAGCCAACGGCGGCTCGGTAGCCCTGGAGGATGGCGCCACAGAAGCCTTCGCCTGCGTGGGCGACGGGCTAGCCGATGTCTTTAATTTCACCAATGACTCTGAAGGCGCCGATAACTATACATACCTGGTCACCGATGAAAGCAATATTATACTGGCCTTCGCCCCCGATGCCACCTTCGACTTCGAGGGCGCAGGTGTCGGCGTATGCCGCGTCTGGGGCCTGGCCTTTGGCGGTGAACTACTGGCAGAGGTTGGCGATAATGCGGCGGAAGCCGTGCTCGCCGACGGCTGCTTCGGCCTGTCCGAAAACTTCATCACCATCCGCCGGGAAGCGGTTGACGGCGGAACAGTGGCCATGCCTAATGGCGAAACCATTACCTATACCTGTCCGGGAGACGGAAACCCCGATATTGTCATGTTCGACAGCACCGGCTCCTCTGCCGGGCCGTACACCTACGTGATCACCGACGAGAATAACGTCATCCTCAGCCTGCCCGCCGGAGACTCCAATGACTTCGACGGAGCCCCC
>CAYVVK010000810.1:0-3029 GCA_964454855.1 uncultured Phaeodactylibacter sp.
CAAAGTGCCGGCCAACTGGGAACTGGAAGGCTACGGCATCCCCGTCTACACCAATATCATATATCCTTTTCCAGTCAATCCGCCCTTTGTAGATCGCGATTACAATCCGGTAGGCAGCTATAAGCGATCCTTTACAATCCCCTCCGGCTGGAAAGGCAAGGAAGTGTACCTGCACTTCGGTGGGGTAAGAAGCGCCATGTATATCTGGATTAACGGCCAGTTTGCAGGCTACAATGAAGGCAGTAAAACGCCGGCAGAGTACCACATCACCCCCTACCTGCTGGAAGGCGAAAACAGCCTGGCCGTAGAAGTTTACCGCTGGGCCGACGCCAGCTATATGGAAGACCAGGACTTCTGGCGCATCAGCGGCATCGACCGGGAGGTGTATCTCTACGCCACCGATAAAGTCACGATGCGGGACTTCCGCGTGATTGCCAGCCTGGACGACAGCTACCAGGACGGGCAATTCGACCTGACGATCGACTACCGAAACACCAGCGGCAAAGCCGCCAGTGGATACACGGCCGAAGCCAAACTGATGGACGGCGGCCGGGAAGTGCTTTCTTATTCCGAACAAACCAGCATCAGCGAGGGAGATGAGTCGCAGCTGAATTTCTCCGGCGAAGTACCGAATGTAAAAAAATGGACAGCGGAAACGCCTGAGCTGTACACCCTCCTGATCACGCTAAAGGACGACAAAGGGCAATTGGTAGAAGCCGTCAGCACCAAAGTGGGATTCCGAAAGGTGGAAATAAAAAACAGCCAGTTCATGGTCAATGGCGTGCCCGTTTACCTGAAGGGCGTCAACCTGCACGACCATGACCCGGAAACGGGCCACGTGGTCAATGAAGAACTCACCCTGCTCGACCTGCAGCGCATGAAAGAGTTCAACATCAACGCCATTCGCTGCAGCCATTACCCGAAAAATGCTTTTTTCTACCGCATGTGTGATGAGTATGGTTTTTACGTGATCGACGAGGCCAACATCGAATCCCACGGCATGGGCGCCACCAACCAGGGGTTGGACAACAATCCGGAAAAACAGGCCATCCACCCCGCCTACCAGCCGCAATGGAAGGCCATGCACCTTGACCGCACCATCCGCATGTTCGAGCGCGATAAGAACCACCCCTGCATCATTACCTGGTCACTGGGCAATGAGGCCGGCAACGGCCCGAATTTCTATGCTACCTATGAGTGGCTGAAGGAACACGACAGCACCCGCCCCGTGCAGTATGAAGGAGCCACGCAGTATGAAAACACCGATATCCAGGCGCCCATGTACACCCGCATTCCCGGCCTGATAAAATATGCCGAAGGCAATCCCCAGCGCCCCCTCATCCTTTGCGAATACGCCCACGCCATGGGCAACAGCGTGGGCAACCTGCAGGATTACTGGGACGTAATCGAAAAATATGACGTCCTCCAGGGCGGTTTCATCTGGGACTGGGTGGACCAGGGCCTGAATGCCCAAACCGCCGATGGCGAACATTACTACGCCTTCGGCGGCGACCTGGGCGGCCAGAAACTGCAAAACGACGATAACTTCTGCCTCAACGGCCTGGTCAATCCCGATCGTTCGCCCCACCCCTCCCTCTACGAAGTGAAGAAGGTGTACCAATACATCAAATTCAAAAATTTCGATCTACAAAGCGGGAAGCTTACCATCTACAACGGATACGGCTTCACCAGCCTTGATAAGTACACCTTTTCCTGGAGGCTTTTGGAAAACGGAAAAGAAGCCACCAAAGGAGAAATAGGAACGATCGCCCTCGGCGCCCGGCAGTCTAAAGAAATAAGCCTAAAACTGCCCGCTTTAGATGCCGGGAAGGAATACTACCTGCAGGTCGGCGCCCGCCTCCGGAAAGCTTCCCCCCTGCTAAAGGCGGGCCATGAGGTAGCCTGCGAAGAATTCCAGCTGACGCCCTTTCTCCCGGCAAGCCTGGAGGCTAAAGCCGGCCAGGCGCCCCGCGTGATATCAGGAGATCAGGACGTCATCGTGCAGGGAGAAAGCTTCACCGCTACCTTCGACGAAGCCACGGGCCTCCTTTATGCACTGGACTACGGTAAGGGCAATGTGCTGCAGGCGCCCATTGAGCCCAATTTCTGGCGGGCTCCCACTGATAATGACTTCGGCTATAAAATGCCGCAGAAACTGGGGGTATGGAAAGAAGCCACTCAAGGCAGGGAACTGAAAAGCTTCTCCGTTTCGGATGCCAAAGGGGCAAAATCAGCAGATGGTGGCGCCGTCAGTGTCATTACCACTTATGAGCTGGCTGGAACGGGCGGCCTCATCGAAGTATCTTACACCATCAATGGCAAGGGCGACATACTGGTATCCAACAAGCTCAGCGGAATAGCCGATACCCTGCCCGACATTCCAAGGCTGGGCAACAACCTCATCCTCAAAGATCAATATCAGAACGTACAGTATTACGGCAGAGGCCCGCAGGAAAACTACCAGGACCGGAACACCGCCGCCTTCGCCGGGCTGTACAAGGCCAAGGTAGCGGATCTGATGTACCCCTACATCCGCCCGCAGGAGAACGGCTACCGAACGGAGGTACGCCAGCTGCTGTTCCTCGATGAAGCGGGCCACGGCCTTTCCTTTTCCGCTACCGGCGCCTTGCTGGGCTTCAGCGCCCACCACCAGCTGAACAGCGATTTTGATGAGGGGGATAAAAAGATACAGCGCCATTCCTACGATGTGTTCCACCGCAATCTGGTGAACGTCAACATCGACCACGAGCAGATGGGCGTGGGCGGTGATAACAGCTGGGGCGCCTGGCCGCTGGAGGAATACCGGATACCGGTGGGGGAGTATACCTATGGCTTTTTGATCCGGGCGGTTGAGGGTGAATAGGGCTGGCCAACCTGCCAGCCTGGCGGCACACTGATCTTTATACACAACTATATTAAAAATGAGCAATGTATCCTATCAGGCCAGGCTTCCCACCTCGCAGCATATATAGTGGCAGGCCACAAGCTAAACGGTGCAGCTCGTAAATGCTCAGGCTGTGCCAGGCCTT
>CAYVVK010000811.1:0-3009 GCA_964454855.1 uncultured Phaeodactylibacter sp.
TCAGGGTTCGTGCTTCCGGTCAGGGCGTCCCCAACGCCCCACAACCCAGGCGTTACATTGCATCTTGGAAGGAACGTGAAATGGGATATGCACGAGAAATTACAGCAGTACTTGCGGCGGCAACGATGATATTTGAAGACCCGCGAGCAGTTGCACGGAGACAAGCTCCTTTCAGCCTCCGTGGGAAACATAAAGATCATCATCCGTGGGATTCTGTCCATCTGTCTAAGGCAGAACGAAAAGGTAAAACGTATGAGCAAATACAAGAGTTACGCGCTCAGAAGTGGGAGCGGCAATGTAACAAGCGTTTGCAGTCGGGTGCGTCGTTTAACGGCGAAAGTGAATAACTCCTTAAAGGAGTCTGGGGAAGTTCCCAGGAGTGCCCCAGAGGTTACGCCACTTACCTGAAATGAGCCGAAAGGCCAAAGGGACACAGAGCCGGTGGTGAAAGCGGCCCACAGAGGAAATAGGCTTACTCGTGGGGGGGCCGCAAGACCTGACTGATATGGTGAAAGCTAGACTGCCTGAACTCCAATGTCCAGGGGTGTTCAAGCCACTGGGAGGGAAAGCCTAAGTACCTTGTTTTTGCCTCGAATGAGGAGTTGCGCAAGGGAAGTTTGATTACCCTCTCCCTGAATAGTACGGGAGAATCGTCGAGCTGTCTCTCGGAATGGGGACTATTCAGGACGTTCTGCAATGAGCAGTGAGAAGGACATGAGTGGAGCACCTACGTCGGTCTATGACGTTTCTTTCGTACGGAAAGCGGGATGCCCTACGGGACGCGAGTCCTATGGGCACGGAGTCCCAATTGTAGTCGTGGGAGTCACGCCCCACCAGGGAGACGGTAACGCCGTTCACAGGGCGAAGTGGGACAGGTCAGAGAATCAATAAGGAACCTGAGTGAGGTAAGACGAAATGCTACTGTTTGAAGCTCAAAAGTACTTAGAGATAGTAAGAAAGAGAGGAAAGACGGCTTCTGAATTGCGAAGGGTGTACTATAACATTGCCACCAACAAGGAGTTATTCCTTGCGGCGTATGCGAATTTGTACGCCAATCATGGGGCGATGACACCTGGAGTAGAGCACCCTGATACAGTGGATGGTATGTCACTCGCCAGAATCCACACCATCATGGAACAACTGAAAAAGCGAGAATATACATGGACACCGGTGAGAAGGGTGTATATTGGGAAAAAGCATACTCAGAAGAAACGCCCGTTAGGCATGCCGGGGTTTACCGATAAACTCCTTCAAGAAGTCATTCGGATGGTGTTAGAAGCATACTATGAGCCACAGTTCAGGAAGAGTTCCCACGGTTTCAGACCCGACAGAGGATGTCACACAGCGATTGATACGGTTGCAAGATGGAATGGAACGCGATGGTTTATTGAGGGCGACATCATAGGGTGTTTTGACAATCTGGATCACGCCATGATTGTGAGGACGCTTCAAAAAAGGATAAAAGACCAAAGCCTGCTGAGGTTAATTGAGATGATGCTCGCAGCCGGATATATGGAAGATTGGACATACCATACAACATATTCCGGTGTGCCACAGGGGGGCATAGTCAGTCCCCTGTTGTTCAATATTGTACTCAATGAGCTAGACACGTACATAGAGGACGATATTATCCCAAGACACACCCAAGGCACGGCCAGGAAATTTAATCCGGAATACACGAGGCTTGCCGCGCAAGCAAGACGAGCCAGATTAAGGGGCCACAAGGATGAGGCAAAGAAGATTTGGAAGCGCTACATCAATCTTCCAAGCAGACTCCCCAATGACCCGGACTTTACAAGGATGTGGTATGTTCGCTATGCGGATGATTTTCTCATTGGTTTTATTGGCGGCAGAGATGAGGCTGAACGCATCAAACAGGAAATTGGCGAGTTCCTCACCAGCATAGGATTAGAGATGTCGGAAGAAAAGACGTTCATCACGCATGCTCAAACAGGAAAAGCCCGTTTTCTTGGATATGAATTCAATCGCATACACGCCGACGATAAAATGAGCCTGGTACAACACCATGCCATTGCAGGCCCCCATACGCGTCGAGCCAAAAACCACAAAATATTCTTGTCCATCCCTGAGGATGTCGTCAAAGAATGGCGGGCAAAAGTGACACAAGGAAACTCGGTATCAAGGCGAAGTGAGTTGCTAAATTTGAGCGATTACGATATAATCACAACCTTTGAAACAGAACTGCAAGGGTTGATAAATTATTATTGTCGTGCGCATAACCAACAGCAGCTAAAATGCCTGAGATACCTGTGGAAACAATCCTTAGAACATACGCTTGCCGACAAACACAAGATAAATCTCGCCAATGTGAGACGGAAATATGAGCGATTTACGAATGATGACCAGAAAAAGTTGCTTGGGATAGAAATCCCACGAGAACAGAAGAAACCGCTAATAGCCATATTCGGAAAAAAGTCAATCCAACGTCAATACGGCACAATACTACGGGATGAAATTCAAGCCATCTACGTGAACAGAAACGGTCTAATAGACAGATTGTTAGCCGGAAGATGTGAAGTCTGTGGCAAGGAGAATATTCCCGTTGAGGGACATCACGTGAGGAAACTCAAAGACCTCAGGAAGCAATGGAGAGGGATGGAGAAACCAGCGTGGGTCAGAAAGATAATAGAGATAAAAAGGAAATCACTTTTTGTCTGTAGTGAGTGCCACCAGAACATTCATTCTGGAATGTATGACGGAGAAAGACTTACGAAGATCTGATTGGAGAGCTTTGTTTCTGGGAAACTAGGACGCAGGGTTCGGAGGGGGCCAGTTGGAAAAGTGCTATTTACAGTAACTCGCTGGCTGGCTACCCTACACTAAAAAAGCGCGGGGCGAAAGTATTTTTTGACATAAGGCTTTGTGGCCGCGCTTTTTTAGCGGCTGAAGCGAAACGTTAGCAACCTTCCATATAGGCTGCAATAGAAGGCTTTGGGCGTGCGTCAAAATAACTCCTACACTTTGCTAACGGATACACACAGGTGCGAG
>CAYVVK010000812.1:0-3007 GCA_964454855.1 uncultured Phaeodactylibacter sp.
GAACTGGTTCCAGCTATGGAAATCTTCGATGCGGTAAGCAAGGGATCTTTTGATGCCGGACATGACTGGCCAGGTTATTGGAAAGGAAAAAACGAGGCGTTCACCGCCTTCGGTTCAATTCCCTATGGCCTGGATGCGGAACTTTACAATATCTGGCTTTATGAACGCGGTGGCCTTGAGGAAATGCAGAATCTCTATGGACAGTACAATCTTTTTGCTTTGCCCGGCGGCCAGGCCGGTCAGGAATTGGGACTAAACTCCAATAAGAGAGCTACCAAAATGGAAGACTTCAAGGGCATGAAAGTCAGAACCTGGGGCTGGTATCTGGACATTCTCAACGAACTTGGCGCCTCCGGTGTTGCTACACCAGGCGGAGAAGTTTACCTTGCGCTACAGACAGGCGTACTTGATGCAGGCGAATTTTCTTCACCTGCGGTCAATTATCCCATGGGTTTTGATGAAGTCACCAAATATATCATTCAGCCGGGTGTCCATCAGCCGGCCTGCCAGTTCGCTTTCTTTTTCAATCAGGACTCCTATAACAAATTGGCTGACGACCTCAAATGGATACTTGATACCGCTGCTAAAGAAACACAATTATGGAGTTACAGCTGGATCAATAATCTTAATGCCGAAGCAATACGTCGTTTCAAGGAAAATACTGAGATCGTAATGATGGATAAAGAAGCGATCATCGATTTTGCTAAAACGACGAAAGATTACTTGGAAAAAGTGAAAGAGAGAAGCCCGGACAGCAAACGGCTGATCGAATCACAAGAAGAATTAAAAAGAGATTTCGCCGACTGGCGTGAAGCCAGGGCAGGTGTTACCCCTTGGCCGATTGAAGATGTAGTGCAGGGCAAACTGCACGAATAGAGATAATGAGATAACCTTTATGGCCTGCTGGATTCGGCCAGTTATCCGAATCCGGCAGGAGATTGTATTAATCCTCTGAGACATTTCTTTTATTTGATAGCAAAAACGATACTGACGCCGTCCGATCCACCAGCAAGATAGTAATAGGAGTGTTGTATGAAGTTATTAACACAAATAATCGATAAGACAGTCGTAAAACTGGGAGAGGCATCATCTCTTTTGATGGCAGTTTTAGTCGTTATCATGTGCTATGAAGTCGCCAGACGATATTTTTTTAATGCCCCGACCATCTGGGCTCTGGAATTCACAACCTTTCTCTATGGTATGCATTTCGTCATGGGATTCGGTTACACTGAATATTTCGACGGTCATGTAAAGGTTGACATTTTTAGTAAAAAAATGCCGAGAAGAATGCAGGATATCATTTATATCCTGCTTACTATCTGCGTTACTATCCCCGTTGTCCTTTTACTTGGTATCTGGGCCTGGGACAATGCCATCACTTCAACTAAAATACTGGAAGATCTGTCATCGGCTTGGGCACCGCCGATCTGGCCGGTGAAGCTCTTCATGGGCCTGGGGTTCACCCTGCTCTTTCTTCAAGTATTATCCAATCTCATCAAACGTTTTCTAAGCTTCCGCCAAGAAAAATCTAGCCACTAAGGAATTGTCATGAGTCCTGAAATTTTAACAATCGGCATGTTTTCAACCCTTATTCTGTTCATTATGCTAGGTCTCCCTTTAGCATATTCTTTGGCTGGAACAGCTGTAATTTTCGGCCTGATCGAGAATGGGTTAAGTGTCGACGGCCTCCTGGGATTTTTCATCAATAATGCCTGGGGTACGATGAACAATTTTGTACTCGTGGCAGTGCCTCTGTTCATCCTGATGGCCCAACTTTTAGATCGGGCGAAAGTGTCTGATGCCTTATTTGAAGCCCTCTACGTTGTTATGGGCGGTATTAAAGGCGGACTTGGGCTCGCGGTTATTTTCGTGTGCGTTATTCTTGCAGCAACCACCGGTATCGTTGGCGCTTCAGTTGTTGGAATGGCATTACTTGCCGGCCCGAAGCTTCTAGAAAAAGGGTACAATAAGGATTTAACAGCAGGTTTGATATGCTCCGGCGGGACTCTTGGTATTCTGATACCGCCAAGCATCTTACTGGTGATTTTCGGGGGATTGACGGGACTGAAAGAAACATCTGTAGGCGCTCTATTTGCGGCCGCTATTTTACCAGGCCTGTTACTGGCGCTTCTTTATATGATTTATGTTTTTATACTCTGTCAGGTAAAGCCCCACTACGGTCCGTCAATTAGCAAGGAAGAAGCGAGTGGCTATTCCGCAAAGCAAAAAATGTGGATGGTACTGAAATCTATGATTCCACCGCTCGTTTTGATTTTTGCAGTAATGGGTACAATTCTAGGGGGCGTAACCACACCTTCGGAGGCTGCAGGCGTTGGCGTTTTGGGCGCAGCAATTCTCGCTTTAGCTCGAGGTACTCTCAACTGGAATGTCATCTTTGGTGCATGCAAGTCGACACTTCAGACTACTTCAATGGTCATGATTCTGGTTTTGTTCGGCAACCTTTTCAGCGCTACCTTCCTCTTTGTCGGCGGGGGCGATGTCATCACGGATCTTCTCATAGGCAGCAATCTCCAACCTATGATGGTCCTGTTTATCATGCTGTCCGCCATCTTCCTTCTGGGCATGTTTATCGACTATATAGCAATTCTCCTTGTCTGCCTTCCAGTGTATATGCCAATCTGCCTTGAGTTAGGCTTCGACCCCCTGTGGTTCTCAATGCTTATCTGCATTATTCTGCAGACTTCATTCCTGACGCCTCCCTTTGGCTATGCACTGTTCTACTTTGCCGGAGCTGCTCCTAAAGGTAAATATGAAATGCTCAACATATATAAAGGGGTTTTACCATTCATAGCTTTGCAGGCACTTGGTGTCCTGATTTGCATTCTCTTTCCTGCTATCATCACCTATATTCCGAGTCTGGTTTTTTGATAGTAAAAATTACAGAGTACAAATGACTAAGCTAATATTGTGATCTGTTATTGAGAGACAAAAAAGTAAGTATCCACCGGTAAAACCGGTGGCTTTAAATTATGGACCGCTCAAAGCG
>CAYVVK010000813.1:0-3001 GCA_964454855.1 uncultured Phaeodactylibacter sp.
TTTAGCATGCAGCGGATTTGCCTACTCTTTTCTTGGTTCTTTTGGTTGAGCATTTATACCCAGGCCCAGGTTGTGGAAGGGGTAATCCAAGACAAAACCACAGGCGATCCCATTGAATTCGCCAGCGTTTTTTTTGCCCAAACGTCTATTGGTACCCATTCGGATGCCAAGGGTAACTTTCGGCTGGACGGATTCCTGCCTGGCAAATACGATCTTACCGTTTCCTTTGTAGGCTATAAAACCTATTCTCTTCCATTTGAGATCCGCGAGGGTGAAGCCTTTCGGATCCAGGTCAACATGGAAGAAGACTCAGTCGGCCTGCCAGCGGTTTTTGTTCGTCCGGACACCAACGGTTGGCAATCAAACTTTCGGGAATTCCGCAAACTTTTTCTGGGGACCAGCACGGCCAGCGAGGCTTGTGAAATAGAAAATCCGGAGGCTTTGCTCTTTTACTTAAATCCGGAAAAAAAGACGCTCTTTGCCCATGCCAAAGAACCCCTCCGAATTCGAAACGAGTGGCTGGGTTACGAACTCACTTACGATCTGAAGTCCTTTGTATGCGATTACACGGCCGGCCGCCTGGCCTATACCGGCATCCCCCGATTCGAACCATTGGAAGCTCCTTCAAAAAGGATGGAGAAGCCATGGCGCAAACGCCGAATCAAAGCGTATGAGGGTTCGGTCCTACATTTCATGCGAGCGCTCTATGATGGCCGGTTGCAGGAGGAGAAGTTTTTACTTCAAGCTATTCACAGCGTTCCCAACTCCGACCGCCTGCCTCCGGAGCTCGTTCAAAGTAAACTGGCCTATTTTAGAAAGAAGGCACAAGAAGAAGTCGCCGAAAAGGGCATGTTGATCCTGAATACCAACGACAGCCTTTCCTATTATGCAGCTGAAGAACGCAAGCCGGCCTACCTGGATAGTTTAGGTAAGGTATTCACAAGTGGAGAAGAGCTGATGGAGGAGAACATTCTGGCTTACAGCGGCAAACTTAGCCTTACTTTTAGAGGAGCTAAAGAAGCGCGGGATTATCCTTACAAACGCAGCTCTACCCCTCAATTTCAGCAATCCCAACTTATCCTAGAGACCCCCTTGCGTATCTACCCAAACGGGTATTACGAGGACGTGCAATCGCTTTTCGTTGACGGATATCTGGGGTGGGCGGGTACCTCAGCTTTTCTCTTACCACTGGATTATTATCCACAGGGAAATGACGGAGGGTAAATTCCACCGTTTCGCCATGAGATTACGTCTTGTGACCTGGCGATATCGGGACATTGTGACATCTTGACATGATTACATCCGTCACCCTATCGACTTTATCGCTTCAATCAAGGCATCCAACTCCTTCATCGTCCTGGGAAAATGGGATAAAATGCGCCAACTCTCACCAGAAGAGGAAATTTACTGCCTGCCCTTTTTCTCCTCGAAAGCCTCCCCGAACTTTCTACACAGGAAATTTGTATGTATTTTGCCTATGCAAAACACATAGACAATGGTGAGTGTCAATTTTCGTATATCAGAAGACCTTTTGAAGGCCGTGGATGAACTGCTGAAGGGGAAAGATAAGACCCGCTCCAGTTTTATTAATGAGGCCATTGAAGCTTACTACAGAAAAGGATTAAGGGAAGAGGCGGAACGAGAACTGGCTGAACTTTATCCGGAGGAGCGTGAAATTTCCCAGGAAGAAAAAGACTGGATGGACGCAGATCTAAGTTCACCGCTAGAATGAGAAAATACGACATCTACACTTGTAATCTGATGCCTGATCATGCTAC
This sequence comes from uncultured Phaeodactylibacter sp., assembly GCA_964454855.1. Classification (GTDB taxonomy): domain Bacteria; phylum Bacteroidota; class Bacteroidia; order Chitinophagales; family Saprospiraceae; genus CAYVVK01. The sequence goes on from CAYVVK010000813.1 coordinate 1,779, forward strand.
GGAAGCGGGAAAGGTCAGGCCCGTGGTGGTGATATCGGATTGGTCGAAAGGCGCTTATGTAGCTGTGATACCTATTGGCAGTAATTCCGACAAAGAAGGCCTGTTTCGAATCGGTGTGGACCGTTCAGATGGTCTTAAAAAGAAAAGTTGGATACTTGTTGACCAAATTCGCGCCGTCCATCGATCTCGATTGGAGAAGAAAGCAGGCCAATTGGGATCGGATAAAAGCCAACGCCTGGACCAAGGAATCCAATTGTTTTTGGGCCTTTTTTAACGTCGGTGTTTTAGGATTTCGCGATGGCAAAAGGCTCTCCGCGATGCCCTTAGCTTTAATACGGCTCAAAGCAATAGTTCCACAAAGGACCGGTGGATTTTGCTGAAACAGCAGGTCGGCAGCATCATCCGCTGAAATTTGCATCATAGCAGATAGCTAACCCTGACGAAGCAAACTTTTCAGGGCAGGGGCGGCCTGTCCCTTTTACTCGGAAAATTAAATTATTGAAAATTAACCAGATAACCCTGCTCAGAAATAAAAAAACAGTATCAATATTCTAATCACCATACTTTTTAATTAGCCATAAGCAGTCAGCATTTGCAGTATGGCTTTCTTTTCATTATCTGATAATGTACGGTCTTTATGATATTTATCCCCTGAATAGCGCATCGTCACCTTCGAACTCTTTACCATGTCACGCAACCAAAACTGCATTGCAGGAGTGCATTCTATATCAATCCACTCCCAGACTTTTCCCCCGCTGTTGTCACTCTACCGTTCTCCATACGGTATGTCGATCGTACGCCGCTCATCACCCCAGGCAAAAATCATCTTCTTAATGAAAAGCCAATCATCACCAGTGTAGAAGGCACGAAAACGCAACCAATATTGACCCTGTTTCTCTCCCATATAAAGAGATACCTTATTGCTGTTGTCGTAATGCCGGAAATAGGAATTGTAGTACCAAGTAACACCTTCGATCTCGTCTGTATTTTTTCTCAACTGTGCTCTGGCTTTTTTCTTTGATGCTTCCCTCGCTGCTTTTTCCTTCTCCCGCTCGATCTGCGCCAAACTGTCTGCAATAGCATCAGCCCGCAAAACCGAATCCTTTATCCGCTGTATACTGTCCAATTGCTCCGGGGTCATGCTCTCCATTAAAATTTCGGTAATGGATCAAATTAGTTGAATTCGTATATTTGGGTTAAAAAGATGAAGCAGTTCAAACAGA
>CAYVVK010000814.1:0-2994 GCA_964454855.1 uncultured Phaeodactylibacter sp.
CTACTGCCTACTGCCTACTGCAAACTAATCCCTCGAATTCCAAGGCCCCCGCCGCTCCTCCTCCTGTTTCTCCGGCGGCGAACCAAAATTCCGGATCTGGTAAGTAAAGGTCATCATAAAGTACTGCTGCAGCACCTCGGTCTGTAAATCTTCGATGTAGGCTTCCGTGATGTTCCGCTGAATGCTGGTGTTCTGCTTCAGCAGGTCGAAGACGGAGAGCTGTATCTCGCCGCGTTCGTTCTTAAACAGCTTTTTCGCCAGGCCCATATTCCACAGCCAGTAGTTCTGGTCGAAACCTTCCGACAGGCCGCTGTACAGCTGGTGGTTGAGATTGGTGCGGAAGACGAAGCCCGGGCCGATGATGAGGTTTAGGGCCACACTGCTATTCTGGCTGAAGTAGCGGGTGTCCAGGGCGGTGTTGAGGCTGTTCGTCACACTATTGACGTTGGAGCGCGAAGAAAGCGTAAAGTCCACCCGCTCGCTGATGTTGCTGCTCAGCACCAGGCCTACGCCAAAGCCGGTATTATCGGCCTGGTTTAGCCTGCCGTTGACTTCGCCGGGCTGCCGGCTGTAATCGCCGGAGAGGTTGATGTTCAGGTTGGAGCGCAGCAGGCCGATGGGCAGGCCGTAGGTCACGAAGGCTCGCAGGTTGCGGTAGCCGTCGAGGTTGACGGGGCGGATCAGCTGGGCGCCCTGCTGCAGCAGGATGCCTTCCGCCAGCAAAGTGTCCCGGCGGGCGATGAAGGTGCTGTTGGCAATGTAGTTCAGCGAGGCCTGCCCCGACAGCATGGCGTAGAATACCCGCGACTTCTCGGTATCGGTAGCGGAATAGCGCATGAACAGGCGGTGCTGGTAGTCCTGCTCCAGCTCAGGGTTGCCGGTACGTAGCTGCAGCGGGTTGCTGTTGTCAATGGCCGCCTGCAACTGGCTGATGGAAGGCGGCGAAGTGCGCGTGCGGTAGCCCATGATGAGGTTGTTCTCCCGGGAGAAGCGCCAGCGCATAAAGGCCGAGGGCAGCAGGTTGCTGAACGACTGGCTGATCTGGTCTGTAGTGGGAAACAGCTGCTCGCCTTCCAGGGTAGACCACTGGTAGTTCAGCCGGAAGTTGGCCATCAGTTCGCCGGCCCGTATGCGGTAGCCACCGCCTACTTCCTGCGCCAGGTAGTCTTTGTTGAATACGTTGGAGAGGGTGGGGTTGAAATCGCTGTAGGCCAGGGTGCGCTCCTCGAAATCATAGGTTTCCTGCTCGGAATTGCCCTGCTGGTAGGAGGCCTCGTAGTTTAATTCTATCTGGCCCTTTTCGCCAACAGGCTCGGTGTAGCTGGCGCGGGACTCCAGCGTCCATCCGTCGGAAAATAAGTCGGAGAACTGGTCCAGCGAGTCCGACAGCGTCATATCGGTGAAGAACAGGTTTTCGGAAAGCAGGAAGCGGCCGCCGCTGGTATTGTCGTATTCGGTATTAAAATTAATGGAAAAGGTCCGGCCCCGTTTCGTGAAGCGGTGGCGGAACAGCAGGCGGTTGGAGAAATCGATGGCGTCCAGCTCGGGCCTAAGTTCATAATTAGTGCGGCTGAGCAGGCTGTCGCCCAGTATGTTCAGGCCGGTGATCTGCTCCAGGCCATCGTTTCGCTGAATGCTCAGGCGGGGTTGCAGGATGATGGAGTTGCGCGGGTCGATCTCGTATTCCAGCCGGAAATTGAGCCGGTGGTTGGTGTTCCGGCTGGCCACCAGGCCCTCTTCATCGTACACCTGCCCGAAGTCGGCATCGGTGATGTAGTTGCGGAACAGGCTGGTAAGGGCGTCGTTATCGCTGCGGTTGAAGAAGTAGCTGCCGCCGATCTCCATTTTTTCGCCCCATTTATCGGTATAGTTCAGCCCGAGGGCATGAGTGGTGGCGATGCCGTTCTGTTGATTCACCAAAAAGTCGCCGGCATTTGCGCCGCCGCCCCGGCGGCCGCCTCCACGAGGCCCGCCACCTCCGCGGCCACCTCTGCCGCCCTGGCCGCCCAGCACGCCGAGCAGGTCATCGGCGGCAAAGTTCTGCTGGTTGATGTTGTTGGACTGGCCGATGACCGACAGGCGGGAGTCGCCACTGAAAAAGTTGACGCTGCCGCCGCCCTGATATTCTCCGTCGGCGCCGTAGCCGGCGTATACCTTTCCGAACTGCCCGTTGCGCATGTTCGTTTTGGTGATGATGTTGATCGTCTTGGTGGTCTCCCCATCGTCAAAACCGGTAAACTGGCTTTGGTCGCTGGTGCGGTCGAAGACCTGGATCTTATCGATCACCTCTGCCGGCAGGTTGCGCAGGGCAGCTGTGGGGTCATTGCCGAAGAAGGGCTTGCCGTCCACCAGCACTTCTCGCACGTCTTCGCCCTGTGCCTGCACCCGGCCCTCTTCCACCACTACGCCCGGCATTTTTCGCACCAGGTCTTCGGCATTGGCGTCCGGGTTGGTTTTAAAGGCGCCGGCGTTAAACTGTGTAGTATCGCCACGCAGCGTGGCCTGCGGCAACTTCTCCTTGACCTCCACCTCTCCCAGGTTGATGGAACCTTCTTCCAGCACGATACGGCCCACCCGCATATTCTCATTACCTACCGAGAGCTGCTGCACCTGAGTCTCATACCCCAGAAAAGTGGCTTTCAACTTATAATCACCGGGAGCCACTCCCGCCAGGCGGAAGCGCCCCATCTCATTGGTTTGGGTAGCCTGCAGGGTGGAGTCCGAGAGTGTGAGCAGGCTGAGGTGCGCCCCGGGCAGGGGTTGTTCCTGCTGGTCCGTTACAGCACCAAAAAGCATGACACCCTGGGAAAAGGCCATCGTTCCGGTAAGGAACAAGGAGAGGAGAAGGAGATATTTCTTCATGTTTTTTGTTATTTCATGGTTTTGGCATCAATGAAAAATAACTTCATCATTTTGGGCAGGCAGCCCTCCCCTTGCAAGGCAGGGCTGTTAAGTTCTAATTAGCCGAAAGAGTTCTTTGACATTGGCGCCAAA
>CAYVVK010000815.1:0-2994 GCA_964454855.1 uncultured Phaeodactylibacter sp.
TTATCGCGCAATCCCTAAGTTTGTGCACGAGTATCTGGCGGAGGTGTAGTGAGCTGCGATTCTCTGGCCGGATCGCCGACCGGGCTTTCATTACAGATGAGACTGTTATAGGGGCGGATTGCGGAAGGTTTCAGTTAACCCCGAATCTTGATCATTCCGCCCTGAACACCTCATCCACTGTCAGGCCGGGAAATTGAGGAGAGGTTATGGCCTGCCCTTGCCTGAACACTTGCCTGCTTTTATAGCCTTCCTGGCCGGGGTGGGTATATACTTCCACTATCTTACTATCCGGTATGAGGAGCCAGGCCTCCGGGATGCCTGCTTCTGCATATTTGGGGAGTTTGATCCGCCGGTCTTTCTCCAGGGAGGAGTCCACTACTTCCACGAGTAGTAGTATGTCCTGTGGCCTGAGGCTGTCATTTGTATCGTCCGTTCTTTTTGGTTTGGCTAGTACTAAGTCTGGTTCTGGCTGTGAATATTCATCTAATATGACGGGATGGCGTGTCTCGGTAATGCCCTGTGGTTGTGAGTTTGAAGCAAACCAGTCTTTCAGCTGTTGTACGAGGAAGGCATGCTCCTGGTTGAAAGGGCTTAGGTCGTAAATCTCACCGTCTATCAGCTCCATCTCTGTCCCTTCTTCAAAAACCCGGGCTTTCACCATGTTTTGGTATTTTTCTACGGTGAAACGATAGGGTTTAAGGTAGAGGCTTGTATCTTCAGCGGGCATGCTCATTGTTCGATATTTTTATCCGGGAAAAGATCCTTTACAGCTATGGAGTCAAGCAATTGGGTTTCAATCACGTCCTCCGGCTTGTAAGTGTTTTGCAACTTAAATTTTGTTCCCGAGGGACTCCGGTAAATTTCAAGTGATTGGCCTTTAATGTTCAGTATCCAAACTTCCGGAATGCCGGCTTTAGCATATTGGGGCAGCTTGATCTTTCGATCTTTCTCCAAAGAGGTGTCTGCTACTTCAATGATCAGCCTCACATCTTCCGGCCCGGGATGAGATGCTGCGTAATAATCCTTTCTCATATTCAGGATCGCAATATCTGGTTCGGGTTCCGAATACAGGCCAAGGACAACAGGGTTCTGTATACTCACAATAAATGCTTCACCCAGCAAGCGGTTCAATAGCCGGTTCAACCTGTTAACCACACCAGAATGAGAGCTGTTGATAGGGCTCATTTCATAAATTTCTCCATTTATCAGTTCGATACGCGCTTTTTCACCGAAGGTATGGGCTTCTTCCATGCGATGGTATTCCTCCCGCGTGAAAGGGTGCTTCCGATAAATTATTTTTTCTTCCTCTAAAAGCCTGCTTGCGTCCATACCTTGTTAAGTTGTCTTGCAAGATACACAATCCCGGGGGCAGATTCAAGTGGTAGTAAATGTCCTGCCGGAATGAAGAATATAAATAAGGCAACTTTTATAAAAAAGAACTGGCTGAAGCTGGCCTTCGCCTAACTTTAGAAAAAAAAATCATGAGAATCCTTATTATTACTATCCTGTTCGCCTTTTCTCAATCTTCCTTCGCCCAGCAGCAAAAACCCTGCGACTCAGATGCCCACCGCCAGTTCGACTTCTGGGTAGGGGAGTGGGACGTCTACAAATACGGCACCGATACCATAGTCGGCCAGAATACCATTCGCAGCATCCTCAACGGCTGCGTCGTAGAGGAAAACTGGACAAGCGCCACCGGCTGGAAGGGCAAGAGCTTCAATACCTACAACCCCGCCGACTCCACCTGGAACCAGGTTTGGGTTGACCAGAGCGGCAATACCTACCACTTCAGCGGCAGGCGCGAAGGTAATGTGATGAAGCTGGCCGGCAAGGCCACCTCTAAGGGGCAACATATCCTCTTTGAAATGAGCTATTATTTTGAGCCGGAAAAAGGAACGGTCCGCCAGCTCTGGAAAATGTCGAAAGATGATGGGGAAAGCTGGCAACTGGCCTTCGACGGCCTGTACCGGAAAAAGTGAGGGGGCCTTTCACCGCAACCCTAAGTACAGCACTAACCCCAGGGCCAAAACAGCCGACTTCAGCGCAGGCACCGCAACACCATAAAACCGAAATACCAAAATACCATAATACCGCAACACCGAAATCTAAACACCTACAAACCAATACACCTTAACACCGGAAAACCACAACACCATCACACCTTAATAAATACCCTATCCCGATACAACACCCACGCCAGCGCCAGGAACACCAGCACATTGGCCAGGGCAAAGGCCAGCGAGGCGTTGATGGGGGAGAAGAAGGGCGTGAACAAGGTTTCGTACACCCAGCCCTTTACGGTTTGGCGTGTTCCCCCGGCCGCTTCCCAGCTGATGGTGTACATCAGCTTGGCCACAAAGCCGGAGAGGATGAAGACGAACAGGGCGTTGGTGCCGTAAACGACGAAGGGATCGGCCCATCTTTTATGGCCCAGGATATCGATCAGCCAGTAGCAGACGCCCAGGAAGAGCAGCGCCAGCCCGCTGGTGTAGAGCACGTAGGAACTGGTCCATATCTGCTTGTTGATGGGAAAGGCCAGGCCCCAGAGCAGGCCGAGGGCAGCCAGTATGGCGCCCATGGCCAGTATGCCGGCGGCCTTGTGGTAAGCCTGCCGTTGCGAGCGGATCCATTCTCCAGCCAGCATGCCGCTTATTCCGCTGGCAATGGCCGGCAGGGTGCTGAGCAGGCCTTCGGGGTCCCAGGTTTCCGACTGGCTCCACAGGTCGCCGACCTCCGTGAATTCGCCCAACTCGTCTAACGAGAGATAGAACAAGTTGACCAGCGCCTTCAGCTCGGGCGTCGTCGCGGCGTCGAGCCACTCGGAGTTCGACACCACGCCGATGGCGATGCCGAGCATCTGACACGGGATGTCATCCTCTTCACTCGTTCGGATGCCCGAGACGCGCCCGTGCGCGTCGACCTGGATGCTCGCCAGCTCTTCGCCGTGCCTCAAGTCGATGCCGTGTGCGCGGCTGTGCTCGCTCACCAGTTCGC
>CAYVVK010000816.1:0-2360 GCA_964454855.1 uncultured Phaeodactylibacter sp.
GGGCAATGCACCGGGATGTCGCCGCCCTTCTGCCGAAGGACAGCCATGCCAAATTGTTGTGTATAAAGATTAGGGATACCGCCAGATAGGGAGGAATTTATCCGGCAAGGCTAAAATTCCGGGCTCAGGAATGGTGGCGGCCAGAATAGCCTCAGCGGAGCTTAATGTTGTTAGTTAGCATTATCCCAAGCCGGATGGCGTAACCTACCGTTCTATCCCCATCACTTCAGAGCTTGCCGGATGAATCCCTGCCCGTCCTGGGCGGCGCTACATGACGGGCCTGTTCCAGATGGCGCCATTCGTGGGCGGTGATGATGTCAAAGGCCGTTTCCAGTTTGTAGACGATATTTTTATTGGCGGGCGAGGCGATGACGGCGCCTGCAGAAAGCGGGCCTTCGAGCCGGCCGATCCAGGCTTTCAGTTGTTCCTGGTGTTCGGCGAAGCGATCCAGGATGTCTGCAGGCAGGCTGCTTTGTGCCGGCTCCCAGATGGGGAAGGTTTTCATTTTTCGCTTTCTGTCGGGCTGAACGGATTGCAGGACAAAATTCCCCAGGAAGGTTGCCATAAAGCCCAGCTTGCCGATCCAGGGCGTTCTGTAGCTGCCTTTTTCCAGGGCCTCGAAAGTGGGGTAATAGCTTTCGTTGATGGTGATCAGGTGGTCTATGTTCTGAGCGATGCTCCAGGTGCCGCTGTCGGGCTTTTGGTTCAGCGCTTTATAAGATAGTTGGCCAAAGGCTTTTTGAAATGCTGCCGTGGCTTCATCGATCTGTTTTGTCCATCTTTCAGGTGTCATTTTTTTATTTTTTATTAACGAGATCAGGATTCAAGCCAGGGGGTTGTGTAAAAAGGTACCTCCAAGCTTCGTCTTGGAGAATTTGAAATACATTCACCGTTATCAAAGTAACACTTACACAATACTATTTTTATCAATTAACTTGAATTTAGGCTTTTTACACAACCCCCTGGCCCTTACCGCAGCACCGTCACATCTCCGCGGAGGATCAGCTCGCCGCCAATATCCAGGTACAGGATGTAGTAATAGGTGCCGTCCGGCAGTTTCTCCCCCATGTCATTCCTGCCGTTCCAGCTATTGTCGTAATTGCGGCGGTCGTAGACGACATCTCCCCAGCGGTTGAAAATAAGCAGGCGGTTGTCAGGAAAATCCTCGGCCGGATTATCCGCAAGAATATCGAAGATGAAGGAATCGTTAAGGCCATCTCCATTGGGTGTAATGCCGCTGGGCGGGCGGTCCTGCGCAAAAGTGGATTCCACGGTGATCCTGGCCGTGGCCTGGGAGCAGAGGCCCGGGCAACCGGTACTGCAAAGTTCATAGACGATCACTGCCTCCCCGGCAGCCAGGGCGGAGGCACGGTAAGCCAGCAGGCCATCCACTACCGCATCGATGGTTCCCAGCTCCGGGCCGGACAGTATTTCCAGCTCCCATTCTCCTGAAAAGGCCAGTTCATCGTTGCGAATCAGGTCATATACCACGGAGCGTTCTTCCTCAGCCCCCAGGAAGAAAAGATCGTCGCGGGCAATGGGAGCTTCTACGGCCGAGGCCGTAATCGATACTTCTCCTTCACAACCATTGGCATCAGTGGCCGTCAGGCCGTAAGTGCCGGGCGTATTCACTTCCAGAGACGGTGTCGTTGAGCCGTCCGACCATAAATAGCTGGTGAATCCGGCTTCTGCCTGCAGGAGGGTAGACTCTCCCGGACAAAAGGACAAGTCGCCGGAAAAACGTACTATTGGTGGAGGTAACGAGCTTACACTAACGGTATCCGCCCCCTCGCAACCGCTCCCATCGCTGACCGTTACGCTGTAGGTGCCTGCCGTACTGACCGCAACCGTTTGCGTCATGGCTCCCGTCGACCACAGGTAGCTGTCAAAGGCGCCCGCATCCAGCTCCGTGCTCTGCCCTTCGCAGAAGGACAGCTCGCCCAGGATGTTCGGCTGCAGCGCCTCGCTTTCTTCTACGCTCACCTCTGCTGTGCCCGTGCAGCCGTTGGCGTCCGTCACTGTCAGGCCGTAGGTACCGGGGGTGGATACTTCGAGCGTAGCCGCCGTGGAGTTGTCCGTCCACAGATAGCTGGCAAAGCCCGCCGGGGCTTCCAGCGTCGTCGTGCTACCCGCGCAAAAGCTAAGCGAAGCTGCGATCTGAGGAACAGGATTGGGATTTTCGCTGACACTCACGCTGGCCTCGCCGGAACAGCCGGAAGCATTGGTAACCGTTACGCTGAAATCATTGGCCTGGCTGACAACAATAGTGCGGCTGGTATCGCCGGTCGACCATAGGTAACCCTCGAAATCACCGGCATCGAGGATGGTGGTGGAATCCGTACAAAACGACAAGTCGCCGG
>CAYVVK010000816.1:2370-2992 GCA_964454855.1 uncultured Phaeodactylibacter sp.
GGTTACGGATGGGCTGGGAAGCACATTCACAGCCACTGTGATGCTGGCCTCGGCAACACATTCGTTGCCATCGGATACGGTGACGGTATAGCCAGTGGTGGTATTGGGAGTTGCCTGCTGGTTGGGCCCGTTTTCCAGCCCGTTATCCCATACGAAGGTGTAATCGCCGTCCCCACCGGTGGCGGAGGCGGACAGCATGGCCGGCTCACCGGCGCATATGGTAGTATCATTACTTACGGAGAGCAGCAGTGGCTCGTTTTCACTGATCACCACTGAATCCGTCAGTACGCAGTTGAAGTCATCGGAAACGGTAAGGTAATAGGTGCCGGCGCTGAGGTTGGTGGCCGTGGCCGTAGTCTGGCCGTCCGACCAGTTGAAAGTATAATCGGGTATGCCACCTAAAGCGGTTACTTCCGCCGCACCGTCGCTGAGGCCATTGCAACTGACGTTGGTAGTGGTGATATCCAGGCTGAGCTCCGGCGGGCCTTCATTCCATTCGTAGGCGCCCAGGTCGATGGTATCATTGAAGAACCGGTTTTCTCCCCTGAAATCGACCCCGATGATCTCGGCCGTATTGCTGTCGGCATCCAGGTCGGGCAGGTCGAGCGGAACAGCCGTGTTC
>CAYVVK010000817.1:0-2991 GCA_964454855.1 uncultured Phaeodactylibacter sp.
GCCTTTGGCACGCTGGCCGGCGGCATGCTCAGTGAGCGCTGGCTGGGGCAGGCAAGCCGCCCCGCCAATCAGATGGATACCTGGCCGCAGATGAAATACAAACGCTTTATTGATCAGGCCGGCGGCTGGGAGCGGTTCCAGGCCTTGCTGCGCACCCTCGACGGCCTGGCAAAGGCTAAAGGGGTGTCCATCGCCAATATCGCCTGCCGTTATATGCTCGAACAGGAAGTGGTGGGGGGCATCATCATTGGGGCGCGCCTGGGGCAGAACAACCGTACTGCGGATAACCTGCGCCTCTTTTCTTTTGAGCTTACGCCCAAAGACCAGGAGGATGTGGTGCGCACCCGTGTATACGTGCAAAATATGGATCAATGGGAGGCCATCGCCCGGTTGCACGGGCAGCGCTTCGGACATATTCAGCCCGCCAACACCCTGATCCGCGCCGATCTGATCGGCGAGGAGTACCTGGTGGAAATGGAAGCGGAAGCGGTGGTGAAGTAGCCGTTTAAGTTTACTCATACTGCTTCGAAAGCGGAGTTTGAAACGCTTTATTCTCAGGCGTTCGAGAGATTCTAAGCAAAGGAAAAAGGAAAAGTGTGGCAGGCCTTCCCAGATGGGCCCCTATCGGGGCAGCCTGCACCCCTATAAAAACAGGCCTTCTAGCCCCCAGAGCGACGGCGAAGGGCAGGTAGCTGCGCTTTTTGTTTTTTCGACAGCCTGCCTGACTTGCCGTGCTAAAGCTCGCCTTTATCACGGCAGACAGGGATGTACAGGATTTTTCGAGCAGGGACATTCAAGACGGATTTTGGGCCGCCGGACGGCGGCGATGCACAGGATTTCCATACGATCATAAGGCTGATTATTGGGAATCTTGTCCATCGTCTGCCGAAGGGCAGACATCGCATCCTGTCGAACATGCCGCGCTCGGCAATCCTGTTAATCCTGTCCAAAACCCAAACCAAGCTGAAGGCTTTTAAGCATTCCATACCGCAGGTGAGGAAGTCCACGTTCCATTATTTTTTTTATTTTAAGCCCTCAAACAACGAATAATCGATGCATCTCAAGAAAGGCGTTTTACTGTTCTCCGCACTATTACTATGGCCCACTAGCTTTTTATTTGCCCAGGCCATCGAGCCGGTTGGGCCCATTTTTGAAGATGGCGAAGCCCAAGTGGTGCCGGCTTTCGACAAGCCGGAGGAATGGCTGCGGCACGACCTCTGGGTAGAGGCCCCTTTTGATACCGACGGCGACGGCCGGCCGGACCGTATGCACGTGAGCGTAACGCGCCCACCGCAGACGGAGGAAGGCCTGAAGCTCCCCGTCATTTACGTGTCCAGCCCCTATTTCGCCGGGACCGCCCCCTTTGAGGACGGGCTGTTCTGGAAGGTACGGCATGAAATAGGCGAAACGCCTCCACCGCGCAAACAGGTGGAGGTAAAGCGCCGGGGGGAGCGGCCAATCATTTCCAATTCTCACATCAAAACCTGGGTGCCCCGCGGCTATATCGTCGTGCATTCCTCCTCTCCGGGAACGGGCCTGTCGGATGGCTCGCCCACCGTGGGCGGGGATAATGAGTCCCTGGCGCCAAAGGCTGTCATCGACTGGTTGTGTGGCCGGGCGAAGGGCTACAGCGCCCGCGAAGGCGGCGAGGAGGTAGAAGCGTACTGGTCAACCGGCAAGGTGGGCATGACCGGCACCTCCTACAACGGCACCCTGCCCCTGGCGGCCGCCACCACCGGCGTAGAAGGGCTGGAGGCGATCATTCCCATCGCGCCCAACACTTCGTATTATCATTATTACCGGTCGAATGGCCTGGTGCGCTCTCCGGGGGGCTACCTCGGGGAAGATATCGATGTACTGTTTGATTTTATTCAAAGCGGAGACGAATCCAAACGCGCCTACGGCCGCGCCACCTACCGCGATAAAGAGATGGCCGAAGGCATGGACCGCCTCACCGGCGATTACAATGACTTCTGGGCGGGGCGCGATTACCTGAATGACATGGAGCCCATGCAGGCGGCCCTGCTGATGTCGCACGGCTTCAACGACTGGAACGTCATGCCGGAACACAGCTACCGCATTATCGAGGCCGCCAAGGAGAAAGGGCTGCCGGTGCAGATCTATTACCACCAGAACGGGCACGGCGGCCCGCCGCCACTGAGCATGATGAATCGTTGGTTCACCCGCTATCTGCACGAAGTGGAAAATGGCGTAGAAACCGATCCCAAAGCCTGGATCGTACGGGAAGGCGATGAGCGGGAGTCTCCCACGCCCTACCCCGATTATCCGCATCCGGAGGCAGCGCCCGTTGTGCTGTACCCGGGCCCCGGAGCCCCCGCAGCGGGAAGCCTCAGCCTGCAGGCCTCTCCCCAGCCCGGCCAGGAAACACTGGTGGATAATTTTTCCTTTTCGGGAAGCGCGTTGGCGCAAGCCGAATATACCAACCACCGCCTGCTCTACCTGACACCCCCGCTTCGCCAGGAGGTACACCTCTCCGGACTGGCCAGGATGAAGATACGGCTGGCCAGCAGCAAACCCGCCGCTAACCTCTCGGTATGGCTGGTGTCTCTGCCCTGGCAGGAAGGCCGCGGCACGAAGATCACGGATAACATCGTCACGCGCGGCTGGGCCGACCCGCAGAACCACCGCTCGCTGACGGAAAGCGAAGCGCTCGAGCCCGGGAAGTTCTACGAGCTGAACTTCGAGCTGCAACCCGACGACCAGGTCATCCCCGAAGGCCAGCAGATCGGCCTGATGATCTTCTCCAGCGACCGGGAATTTACCCTGCATCCTGACCCGGGCACCGAGCTGACGGCCGACCTGGAAGGGACTACGCTTACTTTGCCTGTGGTTGGTGGGAAAGCCGCCTTACAAGCGGCCTTGCCGGCTGAGGAGTAAGTGGGCGGACAGACTTAGTTCACTTATACTGCTTCGAAAGCAGAGTCTGAAACGCTTTATTTTCAGGCGTTCCGGGCAGATTGTTATATTGTT
>CAYVVK010000818.1:0-2973 GCA_964454855.1 uncultured Phaeodactylibacter sp.
CGCCGCCCAGCTGTACGGACGGGATTCAGAACGGCGATGAAGCCGGCGTCGACTGCGGAGGCTCTTCCTGCCCCGCCTGCCCCTGCTTCGGCAACGCCCTTACCCTTAGCATCACCCTGGACAACTACCCCGGTGAAACCACCTGGCGCTTTACCGATACCGGCGGTGCCATCGTCGCTTCCGGCGGGCCCTACAGCAGCACTCAAAGGGGCACCACCGTAGTAGAAAACGTCAACCTCTCCGCCGGCGACTATACCTTCACCATCCTGGATTCCTATGGCGACGGCATCTGCTGCGCCTATGGCAGCGGCTCTTACACACTGAGCGACGGCAGCAGCACCATAGCCTCCGGCGGCGCCTTCGGCTCTTCCGAGAGCACCCCATTCTGCACCGGCGGCAGCACGCCCACCTGTGACGACGGCGTCCAGAACGGCGACGAAACCGGCGTCGACTGCGGCGGCTCCTGCCCCGCCTGCCCCACCGCCTGCGATACGCCCAGCGGCCTGTCGGCCACGCCCTCTACCACCGAGGCCAGCCTGAGCTGGAACACGGTGAGCGGCGCCATCGACTACAACGTGCGCGCCCGCCAGCTAGGCACTGCCACCTGGGCTGAAGGTTTTAACCTCAACCCGCCGGTCAACTACACCGGCCTGACGGCCTGTACGGATTACGAATTCCAGGTACAGAGCAACTGCAGCGGCAGTAGCAGCAGCTGGAGCCCCTCCTTCACCTTTACCACTACCGGATGCAGTGGCGGTTGCACTTATGCCACCCTCAACAGCCAGGACTTCGAGAGTGGGCTGGGCATCTGGAATGACGGAGGCTCCGACTGCGCCCGGGTCAGCAGCAGCACCTACGCCAACAGCGGAATCTATTCCATACAGTTGAGAGACAACAGCTCCTCTTCCGTCCTGACTACCGACAACCTCAACCTGGCCGGTTACGATGAGCTGACGGTCGATTTCACCTATGTGGCGGTTAGCATGGACAACTCCAGCGAAGACTTCTGGCTGCAGATCTCCACCAACGGTGGCAGCACCTATACCACCGTGGAAGAGTGGAATCTGAACGATGAATTCGTGAACAACGTCCGCTACTTCGACGCGGTAGTGATCCCGGGGCCGTTCACATCGAACACGCGCCTGCGCTTCCGTTGTGATGCTTCCGGCAACAACGACCAGGTCTATATCGACGATGTGGTGATCAACGGTTGCGGCAGCGGAGCCAGAATGGCCGATCCTACGCCTGTGATCGTTGCGGAAACGGCCCCGCCTTCAGGGGAAGAAGCGCAGCGCAGCGCTCCGGAAGCCGAGCAGCTGTCTTACGTGAAGGTATTCCCTAACCCTGCAAGGGATGAAATGACGGTGGCCTTCAACCAGATGCAGGCCGGCCAGGTACAGCTGCTGGTAACCGGCATCACCGGAAAGCAGGCCTACCGCCAGGCTTTCCAAACCGATGCCGGCCCGCAGGAGGCCAAACTGGATGTAAGCCTCTGGACGCCGGGGGTCTACTTCGTACACCTGATCACGGATGAAGGGCGTACCCTGACGCAGAAGTTTGTGGTAGCAAGATAGGTTTAAAATTAGAACGCGGATGGCGCAGGCCGGCCGGGCCAAAGCCGCCGGATAAGCGTCATCCGCATTCTCCTGTTTTATTGTTTGATACACCGTATCCCCTTTACCCGGCCGGCTTCCAGCTCCAGAGCAACTACCTGCCCATCCGGGTTTCTGTGGAACTGCAATTTGGTAAAGCCCATCCGAAAGAGGCCCGCAGCGTAATCCAGCGTATCGCCATTATTCAGAATGCCCCGTTGTTGCATGGCCTGCCAGAAATCTTCATTTAGTACTTTGGATCCATAGTAGGCATCGTCCCACAAGTTCAGGCCTTCCACGGAAGTGAAAATACCGCCATCTCCTATCATAGGCAGAGGGGTGGCGTATATCCTGAATGTTCCCTCCCCGTGGGGTTGGTAACCGGTGGCCCGCTTTTCCACCAGGCGGGAAGGGTCGTCATGAAAGTGGGTATGTAGCATACCCAGCGGTTTGAAGAGCTCCGCCTCGGCAAATTGCGACATAGGCATGCCGCTCACCTTTTTGACGATCTGCCCCAGCAGCCAGTAGCCGGAATTGCTGTACAGATATTCACTGCCGGGCTCGAAATTGGTATCCTTCTGCCGGATGAGCCAGTCCATCACTTTGGCAGTAGGAATCCTTTTTACGGTGTCCGGCCGCATGCTTCGGGAAAAAACTCGGCCAATCGGTTGAATGACAAGGCCGGCTATGCCGGCTGGCGGGCCTTTTTCAGAATGCCAAGCACCTCATTCGCACAGCCCCAGGATACCGTAAAGCCGGCGCCGCCGTGCCCGTAATTGTGAATGACATTCCGCCCCGGCTCTTTTTCACAGCGAATGGCAGGGCGTTTCGGGCGCAGGCCCACCGCCACGCGCTGTATCTTTGGGTTGGCCACCCCGGGGTCTAGCTGCCGGCAGATGTCCAGTATTTTTTGGGTATCCGAAGGGCTGGCTTCCAGCGAATAGTCATTGTCGTAATCCGTACCTCCCAGCACAATGCAGTCGCTGCGCTCGATGATATAGCCCAGTTTTCCCTTGTCAATAGAATCCACCATGGATTGCACGGGGCCGTTCTTTTCCACCTTCACCACCTGCCCGCGGATGGGATATACGCTCTCATCGCCGAAGAGCTGCCGGGAGCCCAGGCCGGTGCAGTTGACCAGGGTGTGCCCTTTTTCCAGTAGGCCTTCTACATTCTTCACCACTTCTTTATGGACTGTTCCTCCTTTTTGCCGGAAGCGCTCCTGCAAATAAGCCAGGTATAGCTGTGTTTCCGCCAGGGGCACCCGGGCCATGTAGCCCAGTTCATAACCCACGGGCAATTCTTCAGGCCGGGCCAGGCGTACGGCTTCAGCGGGCAGTTCATCCTTCCAGCTGTCATCGCGGCCCGGGCGGGAGAGCAC
>CAYVVK010000819.1:0-2165 GCA_964454855.1 uncultured Phaeodactylibacter sp.
GGGAAAGTGGAAGGAGCCGCAGTTCTTCTGCCTGCCCCGGCAGACGGTGGCGGAAAATATCGGCTGGTATGCCTCCCTTTTCCCGGAAGGAGCCCCTCTCATACTGGATGGGTCGGCTTTTTATTACCAGCTGCCCGAATCACTGGGCCTGATCGGCGAATATTTCCAGCAGCCTCATTTTGTTCTCTGCCTGCGCGACCCGGCGAAGCGTTTTTTCTCCGCCTACTGGCATATGCGTGGAAAGCCGCAGGGGGTGGAAAAGCGAAGCCTGCAGGAGGTGATAAATGGCATCAAAGGGGGGAGCGTCCGTGAGATACTGGAGAGAGAACAGCAATTTATTGGCCGTTCTGCCCGGCAGGGGAAAATAGGCCTGCACTATCAGGATGCCGGTTATCACCAGCGGACAATGGAGGCTCCGTTCTCTTCCGAGGGCCTGCCGCCCAGCCTTCCCTTCGAGTATTTCAAAGAATCGGTTTACAGCCTGCATTATCCGGAGTTCGCCGCCCACGGGCGCACGCACCTTGTTTTACTGGAGCAGCTGGTGCAGGAACCGGAACGCGTGCTCACCAGCCTGCACGAATTCCTGGGCCTGGCTCCCGAACCGGGCACACTCCGGCTGCCCGCCAACCGCAACAGCGGAGAAAACGCCTCCGCTGCCGCGGTGCTACAGCAATTTTCCGGCAACCCCTTCTATGGAGTGCTGAAAAAGATAGCCGGCCAGGGTTTGCGGTCTCAGGTAAGAAAGTATTTCAGCAAACCCATACCCAGGATTCAGCCCGGGGAATATGCGCAACTTCGGAGCCTGCTCCGGGAGGAATATGATTTCTGGATGAACAGGAATCCCGAATGGGAAGCGTTTTGGCGGCAGCCGTCCCGGAAAATGAAATACAGCAACGAACAATAGAGCGCATACAATTCGGCCCATCTATTTGGGCGTAGCGGCTAAAGGCCTTAGCTTTGCAACCTACCAATAGCCGAGATGTATGATGTCTTCCCGCAGCTATATCCTCCTACTTTTCCTTTACCTTCCTTTTTGGCTCTCCGCTCAGCAAACCTCCCGGGAAGTTCCCGTGACCCTGGAGAGCCCCTACAATACCATGCTGGTTCATCTGCATTACCTGCAGCCGGAAACTTACCAGCCGGCCCAGGCGGCGCGCACCATCTACAGTACACAGGATAGTGCGCGGGCCGCCAGCCTGGCCATCAAGCTGAAGCAGGTGTACGACGGCATGGGCCTGTATGTACGCCTCAACCAGATCCCCCAGGAGGCCGATTACTTCGACTCTACTGCTTATAGAAATGTATTCACGCCTTTTCCGCGGGAGTTGCCCGAGGTCTACCTGGAAAGGGCCGAGGGCCGTTGGTATTATTCGGAGCAGACTGTCAGCAGGATCCCCGAGCTGCACAAGGAGGTATATCCACTGGGGGCGGACATCCTGGTCAACCTCTTTCCACAGTTCGGGCACAAAAAAGTGCTGGGCCTCGAGCTTTGGCAATATGCTGGCCTGCTGGCGATATTGCTGGCGGCCATACTGGTGCATTTTATCCTCAGCCGCGTGCTGAAGCCCATCGTAAAGCGGCTGGTTCGGTCTCGCCTGCACCCTTCCATGATCCCTCCTGTGCTGGTGTGGAAAATTGCCCGGGTGGCGAGTGTGCTGATCATCCTTCGCCTGATCCGCTTATTCCTGCCGGTCCTTCAACTCGAAATAGAATCCGCCAATTTCGCTATCGGCGTCATACGGCTGACTTCCCTTGGCCTGGTGCTTTACTTGTTATTGCGCATACTGGATGTCATTATGCTCTATGCCGGCAAATTTGCTGAGCGCACAGAGAGTAAAATGGATGAACAGTTGCTGCCGGTACTGAAGGCCGGTGTTCAGTTCCTCATATTTGCCGGCGGCATCATACAGGCGCTGCGCATCTTCCAGGTAGATATCACCACGCTGATCGCCGGGATATCCATCGGCGGGTTGGCTCTGGCCCTGGCCGCCCAGGATACCCTTAAGAACCTGTTCGGTTCCCTGACCATCTTCCTGGATAAACCCTTTCAGATCGGCGACTGGATCAACTTCTCCGATGTAGATGGCATGGTAGAAGAGGTGGGTTTTCGCTCGACCCGCGTCCGGACCTTTGCCAATTCGCTGGTGTACGTGCCCAATGGCAAG
>CAYVVK010000819.1:2175-2970 GCA_964454855.1 uncultured Phaeodactylibacter sp.
CCTACGCCTGGGTGGACTTCAACAACACCATCGCCGAGACGGCGGAGGGTAACAACACCTTCGGCCCGGTGAAGTTCACCGTGGGCGGCACCACCAAGCTGGCCGACATGGTGGTCAACAATTACGGCCTGCGGATATACCGCCGGTACAGCACCAAAATAGCGATCACCTACGATACGCCTCCTGTGCTGATCGATAAATTTGTGGAGGGCCTGCGAGAGATCGTCGCTGCTCATCCCAATACCCGCAAAGATTATTATGAGGTCCACCTCAACGAAATGAACAGCAGTTCCCTGGGCATTCTTTTCTACATCTTCTTCGAGGTGCCGAGCTGGTCGGAAGAGCTGAAATCCCGCCATGAGGTGCTGCTGGGGGTGATCGGCCTGGCTCGTGCGCTGGGCGTGCGCTTTGCCTTTCCCACTCAGACCATGCATGTGGAAGAGTTTCCCGGCACTACGAGCAATGCCCCTCACTACCATACCGGCCCCGGAGAGCTGGATAGCCGCCTGGCTGCTTTTCTGGAAGGGTACCGGCGCGGGGAGGTGGGAGGTGACTCGTGACTTGTGATTCGTCGACTCCCACCTTCGCTAAAGCTTCGGCGGGCAGGCGTGGATTCGTAATTCGTCGTTGATTCGTGACTTGGAAAAAAGAAGCCCCCGCGGGCAATTTCGCCGACGGGGGCTTCTTTTTTGTGTGCCTGTTTGAAAGGAACTCAGCAGGCGGACAGAACAATGTAGTAATCTGCCCGGAACGCCTGATAATAAAGCGTTTCAGGCTCTACTGCCGAAGCAGTAT
>CAYVVK010000820.1:0-2968 GCA_964454855.1 uncultured Phaeodactylibacter sp.
GGAGAACGCCTGGCCCCCCGCATCCGACCCCTGGAATTCGTCGGGACGGTTGACGAAGCCTGGATACCTCCGCTACCCGATGAATCCCGGGGCCGTCGCTTTTACAACCAACTGCTGAAGATACTGGACCGCATTAAGGACAGCCTGGAAGAGTACGAAGAAAAACAGGAGGCCCATGCCAAGCCTTTGGTCTATACCGACGAAAAGGCCTCCAGCGGGCTGGGCTGGGAATACTACCACTTCAAGAACCGGGTGGTGGATACCCGGGAGGCTATTGAAAACATCAGCCTTGGTTTCAGAGACAGCAACTACCGTTACGGGCCGGCCATACCTCTGCGGCTGAAGC
This sequence comes from uncultured Phaeodactylibacter sp., assembly GCA_964454855.1. Taxonomy (GTDB): domain Bacteria; phylum Bacteroidota; class Bacteroidia; order Chitinophagales; family Saprospiraceae; genus CAYVVK01. The sequence goes on from CAYVVK010000820.1 coordinate 347, forward strand.
CGGTCAGCCTCGTCCCCAGGAAAGACTGGTCGGCAAAAGGCATTCGGGAGAACATCAAGGACCGCCTGTTTCAACAGGAGGGCATCCGGGAGATCAGCGAAGCCTACCACCTGGCCACCGCTCAGTTCGACAGCATCAAGACGGAATTCATCAGTTATTACCTGGATGTCGTCCTGCTCTATATCCAGTTGCAGGGTGTACTGAAAGGCAATCCTCAGAAAGGGAGCCTGAAGATAACGTCCTACATTACGGGAATGGGAGCCTGGGAGATCGATTTTCTGCTCGATAAATACTCCGAACTGTTAAGGTTGCTGGATATTCCCCACAAAATACAGAAGAAAAAACAGTGCATCGAAGTGGAAACCTTTTCTTTCTTTGAGCTGCTGCGGGGAGAAGAAGGCATCCACTTGTTCTATCAGGCACAGCGCAACCCCATTCCGGTCTACGTTTCTCTCCAGCCGGAACCCTCCCGGGAGAAAGCGTATCAGGTAGTGCGCATCTATGATGGAGTGGATACGCTCACCGACCTGAGAACGGGCTTTTCCAATGCCGTGAATATCACGTCACATGAGTTCAAGCTGTTGCTGTACGCCGGTATGGAAGAGAAGGAAAAGGTTGTGCTGAGGCAGATGGTAAGTGAAGGATAGCTATAGCTCAGCTGTTCTCTTCGCGCCGCTGCAATTCATCTCTGATCTCCGCGGCCCGCTCGTAGTTTTCTGCGGTGAGCGCTTCCTCCAGCAGTTCGTTCAGCTCTCCACCGGAGTAGCTGCGCAGGGGTTTGGGCTGCCGGGAGGCCGGAGCTTTAGAGGCTGAGAGCTGGTCGATGGTGATGCCGGCCTCATCCATGATAAAATCGTAAGCAAATATGGGGCAGTCGAAACGTACGGCCAGGGCAATGGCATCTGAGGTACGGGAATCCATTTCCAGAGTGGAACCATCTGTCTTTTCGCAGTGCAAGGTGGCGTGGAAAACACCGTATTTCAGCTTGGAGATCACCACTTCCCGAAGCTGGATGCCGAGAGTAGTAAGGGCATTTTTAAACAGGTCATGGGTCATGGGGCGGTTAGTGTGCACTTTTTCCAGCGGCAGGGCAATGGCCTGAGCTTCGAAGGCGCCAATTACTACCGGCAACCGCCTGGGCCCTTCTTCTTCTTTCAGGACAACGACAAAGCTATTGGGTTGTGCTTCGCTGTTGGCCAGAGCTACTATTTTCAATTCCAGCTTCCTCATTCGATTCCAGGTCAAGATTAAGAAATGTGCAGAGCTTTACCACATCATTAAATGTGGCCCTTGCCTGCCCCTTCTGCATCAGTTGATAAGGCTGCCCATCTGCCAGGCAAACTTCATACTGGCCAGCCAGGGTGACCTTACCTTTCTCGATATGCAAGACGTCAATCTCGAAATGTTTCAAGGCACAAAGAAGCAATTCCTTCTGTTTCTTGGCTTTCATAAAAGTACTTTAATACCTGCCTTAAGGCTATCTAAGATAAGCATCATTCCGGAATATGTAAAGCACAGCAAGTTGTTTTTTATTCTTTGCTTTCTGAAAATTCCCGGAGCGCTTCCACCAGGCGGTCCAGCTCGGCAGTGAGGGTGTATACATTAGGGGTAATTCTTACGCCGTGTAAATTTTCCCAGTTTATGGCCACGGAGTGGATCTTGTGGTTTCGGAACAGCCACTGGGCGAGTGCTCCGCTTTCATGCCCTTCCATGCTACAGAGCGCGATGGCGCAACCGAAGGAAGGGTGTAGAGAGGAATGCAGCCGGAAGCCCGGTATGCGGGAAGCCTTTTCCACCCAATAGCGCTTGAGGTATTGCAGCCTCGCTTCCTTACGCTCCGCACCAATCATCTGATGGAAGTCTATTGCCTGGCCGATGGCCTGTTCTATGGCGAAGGAACGGGTACCAAGGCTTTCGAATTTCCGGATATCGCTGCTTTCCGGCTCATTGGCTGCGAAGAGCGGATAGAGTTGGGCGATCTTTTCCCGCCGCACATACAACATACCGCTGCCGAAGGGGGCACACAGCCACTTGTGAAGGCTGGTGCCGAAATAATCGCACTCCAGCTCCGGGAGCTTGAAGTCCAGCTGTGCGAAGGAATGAGCACCGTCTACTACCGATACTATACCGCGCCGGCGGGCTTCCCTGGCGATCTGCCGCACCGGCAGCACCTGGCCGTTCCAGTTGATCACCTGTGTGAGGTGCACCACTTTTGTTTTGGCCGTAAAGGCGTCGGTGAAGGCCTCCACCAGCTGGGCCTCGTTTTCTATGGGCAGGCCCAGAGAGAGCCATTTCAGGACTATGCCGTCCCGCAGTTCGCGTTGTTTCCAGGCGTTGATCATATTGGGATAATCCTGCCTGGTAAGCACTACTTCATCACCCCGTTCCAGGCGCAGGCCGAAGATCACGGTCTCCAGGGCCTCCGAAGCATTGCGGTTAATGGCGATCTCCTCAGCCTGGCAGCCGGCCAGGCCGGCGAGTTTGGCGCGCAGGGGTTCACGCCCGTTATCGAGGATGCGCCACATGTAATAGGTGGGCAGCTCATTGCTCATCCTGTTGTAGCGCTCCACCGCTTCCTGTACCACCAGAGGCTGCGGGGAAACGCCCCCGTTGTTGAGGTTG
>CAYVVK010000821.1:0-2965 GCA_964454855.1 uncultured Phaeodactylibacter sp.
AATCATTCATTCATTCCCTCATAACTCATACTCCTGCCCCAGCTCGGGGATCTCCACATGCTCGAAGCCGTACTTGCGCAGATGTTCCCGGAAGGCCTCCTGCCGGTCGAGCGTGCCGTGAACGAGGAATATCTTTTTCACCGTATTTTTCTGATTCTCGAGAAACCTTACCAGTTCATTGCGGTCGGCGTGGGCGGAAAAGGAATCCATGGCCTCTATGTCCGCCCTTACCGGTTTGTAGTCGCCGAAGATGCGCAGTTCCTTAGCGCCGTCGCGCAGGGCGCCTCCAGGTGTGCCCGGGGCACAGTAGCCCACGATGAGGAAGGTGTTGCGGGAGTTTTCAATATTGTGAAAAAGATGGTGCTTTACCCTGCCCGCGTTCATCATGCCGGAAGAGCTGATGATGATGCAGGGTTCCTCGGAGTAGTTCAGCGCTTTGGAATCTTCCGCTTGGCGTATGTACTTCAGGGAATTAAAGCCGAAGGGGTTCTCGTCGGCTAGTAAATATTCGTTGAGCTGGCGGTCGAAGCATTCGGGATGAGAGCCGAAAATGGTGGTGGCATTTACCGCCAGGGGGCTGTCTACGTATACCGGCACGCGGGGGAGCCGGCCCGCAGACTCCAGCTGGTCGAGCATATACACGATCTCCTGGGTGCGGCCCACGCTGAAGGCCGGAATGATCAGCTTACCGCGTTTCTCGATGCAGGTATGCAGAATGATCTTCAGGAAACGTTCGATCTCATTGGGCGCTCCTTCGTGATCGCGGTCGCCATAGGTAGACTCGCAGATCAGATAGTCCACTTCGGGCATGGGTATGGGGTCGCGCAGGATGGGCCGGCTGGGGCGCCCCACATCTCCGGTAAAGCCAAAGTGTATGGTTTTGCCTTTCTCCTGAATGCGCAGGGTAACACTGGCGCTGCCCAGAATATGGCCGGCATCGCGGAAGAGCGCCTCCACTTTATCGTGAATGCGAACCCAGCGGTTGTAGCCATGGCTGTCGAAGAGATTCCAGGCCTGTTCCGCATCGTGGGTGGTGTAGAGCGGTTCTTTCAGCTTGTCTTTATTTCCCCGTTTGAGCTGCCGTTTGTTGTAATATTTAACGTCATTCTCCTGGATCTTGGCGCTGTCCGTCAGCATGATGGCGCAGAGGTTGCGGGTAGCGTGTGTGCAGTGTATGTCGCCATCGAAACCATCCGCCACAAGTTTGGGAATGCGCCCGCTGTGGTCGATATGGGCGTGAGAAAGGATCAGGACATCAATGTCAGAAGGCTCGAAGTACCAGTGCTCATTGAACTCCTCCATATCGTCGGAATTCCCCTGGTACAACCCACAATCGAGCAGGATCTTAAAGCCATCATCAAGGGTTATAAGGTGAGCGCTGCCCGTCACTTCGCGGGCGGCTCCGCAAAATTGTATCTTCATGGGTAGCAATATAGCTACTTCAGAAGGTTTGACAAAAAAAAAGCCGGCCCGGCAGAAATAATATTCTGCTGGGCCAGCCATTCGATCTAGTAAAAATTGGATTAGTATGAAGCCAAAGTTATGCGCGTTTTTTCAGTTTTGTGCTACTTTCAGTGCGCCGTAGCTGACCCGCGCCCGCAGCAGGCGAGACGCTTTGGAAGCGCCTACATGGCCGCGCACTTCGTGGTTGGTGCCCGCTTCCCGCTCGTAGGTGATGTTCATTGTGCGGGGATAGCGGATACCGGCAAAATCCGCCACAGCATCCATCTGGTAGGAGGCGCCTTCCTCCACGCCCAGCCGGAAATCCGTAAAGCTGCCGGTGACATCCACATCATTAAAAGACCGGCCTATGGTTACTACCCTTACCCCACTGCTATCGACGCGCAGGCGCAGGCTGCGGTTCACCCGTTCTATGTAGAGCTCGGAGAGGCGGCTGTCGATAGCCACTTCTGCAGCGGATTCTATTTCGATATTGTCGAATTCGCCGCTGTTGACAAAGCGGCCCACGCGGCCCAGCTCATAGGTGTCGTATTTGGACTTACTGAGGACTTCATCCGCCTGGCCGACCCAGATCCGGGAATACCGGCTGTCTGCCTCCAGCAGGCGAACCTTATCGATCCGGAAGCGGCCCTGTTGAATTTCTGCTCTGACTTTATCCGCTCTTACGATATGGCCGTTTCCATGCTCCAGTATGAGTTCGGCTTCTGCCTGCAGCTGGCCGACATTGAGGTTACCGTAGCGCACGGAGAGCTCCGCCCGCCCGCCTATTTCATCGATATCGACATTCCCGTGTTTATTTTGCACCACCAGGTTGCAGTTGGGAGGAATGAAGGCCTGATAGGAGATGGTGTAATCCGAATCTTCTTCTTTCCAGAACCACCAATTTTTCTTTTGGGCTTCCACTTCGGTGGCGGCGGCGATGTAGTCCCGGCTTTCCGTAAAAGCGATCTTGATGCGGCTGAATATTCGTTGGGCATGGGATTCCGAACTTGCCCGGACAACGATCTTCGTTTCTATCTTTGCCCGGGGGCGTTCCCATTCTGCCACTGCCACATTCCCATAGATGTTGCTCAGGCTCACCGTACCGTTACCGGAGATATCGAATTCTTTTTTGATCACTTTGAAGAACTCCTGCCCCGAAGCAGGATGTAAGGAAAAAATGAGAAACAGGAGAGTTGCCAATACGTCAAATACTAACCTGCTCATCTTCATTTGTTTTGTCCTCCTTCGGTGCTGTGCTCTGCATGCGGTTCAGCACTCTTTCCAGTATGCCTACCTTGGCCTGATAGCTCTCTATCAGGCTCCTGACAATCTCCTCTTCCTTGCCCTTGGGAGCCACGAGTAATTCCCGGCGGAGTTCCTGCATGACCGCATCCAGTTGCTGGAGGTCGTGCTCCAGGGAAACGCCGGGCTGGTAGGCAGCCAGTTGCCTGGATTTCTGTTGGATCTGTTCCTGATAATATTGTTCCAGTTCGGCGTATTGCGGGGCGACCTCTTCCAGTGA
>CAYVVK010000822.1:0-2964 GCA_964454855.1 uncultured Phaeodactylibacter sp.
TTCGGGTGTGTGGAGAAGCCCGGGCGCGGCGGAGAAGCCGCAGCCGGGCGGCGTTACCCCCGGCGGCAGTTATCCACTGCCTCCGGGGTTTTATTCGGGTGTGTGGAGAAGCCCGGGCGCGGCGGAGAAGCCGCAGCCGGGCGGCGTTGCCCCCGGCGGCAGTTTTCCGCTGCCTCCGGGGTTCTGTACGGGGCTTTGGCTGAAGCCAAGGCACGGCCGATCAGGCAGGGATTGACAGGGTCGACAGCCCACCTGCCTGGCTACCTGGCAGTAATGCCAGGCAGGCTGTGCCGCAGGCCGGCAGGGATTTGCGAGCAGGGACATGTGTGGGTGTATGGCTCGGGGTTGTGTAAAAAGCCTAAATCTAATACTACTTTGTTACTTTAGGAAAACCGCGTAGCGGCGACGGAAAATAGCCTGGAGCGACAGCTCCAGGATCAAATTGTACAACGGGGTTTCAGCGGCGTAGCTGCGGCAGAGTTTCTGTCTTCTGTCGCAGCTATGCCGCTCCCTAATCCTCTCTAAATAGATCCTGGAGCTGTCGCTCCAGGCTATTGTCTATCGCCGCTACGCGGCTTCATTTTAAAGTAACAAAGTAGTTCTAAATTAAAGGACAAAAATCAGGGTGTGTAAGTGCTTCAAAGACAATGGTGAATATATTGTAAATTCTCCAATCAGAAGTTTGGAGGTGCCTTTTTACACAACCTCACCCCGATTTACAGTTGCCTTCCTGGGGTAAGAGTAAGTCGAAGGCGATGCCGGCATCTCCGAAAAACCCACCTGCCCATAAACCCGGCGGAGTTACGTTGCTCATTTTTGTGTATGAAGATCAGTGGCCGCAGGCAGGTTCGTAACAAAAAACACTGCGGTTTGAACAGTCCCTCCCAGCCGCAAAACCGCAAAACCGATAAACCGATAAACCGCAAATCCCTCAATACATCGCCAGCAAAGCCTCCGGAAAAAACAAATAGATCACCGCATTCCGCTTTTCCTCACCCAGCGTTTCCTGCACGACGCCCTCCAGCACGAGGGGGTCGAACTTTTCGGTATAGGAACCCATGATCTCCTTGAGGTACTGCGCCCGCAGGTTCGGCAGGTCCTGGTTGGTGAAGCTGTTGGGGGGGATGTCCAGCGCCTGGGGTTCGCTGAGGAAGTGCTCCTCGTCCTCGTCTAATGGCAGGAGGGTAACTTCGTTGTAGCGGTAGTCGGGATTGAGTTTACCCCGGAAAGTCTCGTTGCCGGAAATATCAGCGCTGCCCTGTATGAATAATTTCACCTGCTGTTCATCGCTCTTTTTCAGGTAAAGGAGCGCCTCGTTGACAAAAGAGCCGACGGTAGCGCCGTAATTGCTGCGGAACCCCCGGGGGCTCATGTAATACCTTCCGGAACGAAAGAGTACCTTGGCGTTCTTTTCGGCATCTTTGAGGCTGATCTCGAAGTACTTGCCTTTGTAGCCCTGCACCAGCTCATCGTCAGGGATGATGGTGGCCTCCCAGTAGTCACGCTCTACCTTGTCGGCGGCCTTCCATTCGTCTACCGATACAGGCTCGAGGGCCAGCTCGTCGCCGAATTCATCCTGAAGCGCTGCTTCCTCCTGCTGCAATTCCTGCATAAGGCCGGTGTGCTCCCGCACTTCCTGCTCCGCTTCATTGGCCTCTTGTTCCAGTTGCTCTTCGTAGCCCGCCAGCTCATTCAGCTCCAATTCCAGTTCCTTCAGTTCCCGCTCTATCTCAGCCCGCTGCTCTATGAGGGTTTCCACCTTCTCTTTCTCCGGGCAATCCGCCTTTTCCCGGAGGGCCTCGTAGCGCTCCAGGAAGTCATTCACCAGGTTGTAGGCCTGGTCGACATCCGCCACGCCCCGGTCCAGTTTATTCTGGATGCCGGCTCTTTCGGCGCTCAGGGCGGCCAGTTCCTTCCGCATTTCCGCGAAATTAGCTTCCATGGTGGCATACATTGCCGCCACCTCTTCCAGGCCTTGGCTGTAGGCTTCGGCCTGCTCTTCCAGCCGGTTCTGTTTGTCGATCAGTATCTCCGCCGAGGAGCCCATAATGCTGGCCTTTTCTAGTAAGTCTTCAATGGTTGCCAGCGACTTGTCGGAAACGGGGATTCCGTCGTAGCCCAGCTTCAGTTTGTTGAGGAACAGTTTCAGGTCCGCCAGTTTGCCCACCAGGCGGGTAGGGATCTTGGACAGTTCGGCGGCTTCCTTTTTGTGTTTGGCTTTCTCTTCCAGGGGAAGGCCGCCTTTCTGGGCCTTCAGGTACGCCTCACAATCCGCGATGCTTGCGCTAAGAGCGGCTTCTGAGGGCTGGCTGGCCAGTTTTTCCTGCAGGCCCGCCACGGTGGCTTCTTCCTTTTTGATCTCCTCTACTTCCCGTTCTAAGTTGCTCGATCTCTTCCTGAAGTTCCCGCTGGCGCTGCGTTAGGGTATTGGCCTCTTCCTCTTCTTGCCCAAGTTGATCCGCTATAGCTTCTTCGGCACCGGCCAGCTCGTCCAGTTCTTCCAGGGCGGCCTCCTTTCGTTCTTTTTCCGCTTCGATCCGCTGCGCCAGCTCATCGGCTTCCCGGCAGAGGTTTTCCACCTCGCCGGCCATGTCATCCAGCCTGTCCTTTATCTCCCCTGGCCTTTGTTCCAGCTCACTGGCCAGCGCGGCTTTTCTCTGTTCCAGCCCGGCCAGTTTTTCCTGCATCTGCCTGGCGGCGGAGATCCGCTGGCTCAGCTCCGCCTGCAGGCCGTTGAAGGCCCGCTGAAGCTGATCGTATTGTTCCTTTAGGCGGGTGGTGTTATCGTTGAGCTCCGCCGTTTTTTCACTCAGGACGGCCTGCCTCTCCAGCAGGGCGTCGACCTGGGGCTTCAGGTTGTACTTCGGGTTCTTAGGCGTGAAGGCTTCCAGCTCGCGGAGGGTGGCCTCATTGGCGGCCAGTTTTTTGCCCAGTTCGGCAGGCTGGGGGAGGAGGGGGGTGAAG
>CAYVVK010000823.1:0-2963 GCA_964454855.1 uncultured Phaeodactylibacter sp.
CCCTACATCCGTTCTTTCGATGTGCTGTTGCAGTATCTGATTACCCTGGCGGTTTCGGAAGGCTTTCGCCCGGAAGAGATATACGAAGAGGTGAAGGGAACCTACTCTTTCAGTAGCATCACGCCTGAGGAGTGGGCCTGGTGCCTGGACTTTATCACCACCGGCGGGCAGGCCCTGCACGCCTATGATGAGTACAAAAAAGTGGTGGGGGAAGACGGCTTGTACAAGGTGGACAGCCGCCGTACGGCCATGCGCCACCGCCTGCAGATCGGCACCATCGTGGGCGATGTGAGCATGAGTGTGAAGTACCTGAGCGGAAAGCGCATCGGCACCATCGAAGAGTGGTTCATCTCTCAGCTGAGGCCGGGCGATGTCTTCTGGTTTGCCGGGCGCAGCCTGGAGCTGGTGCGCATCAAGGATATGACGGTGCAGGTAAAGCGCAGTAAGAAGAAAACCGGCAAGATCCCTTCCTGGCTGGGAGGGCGGATGCCGCTGTCTTCCCAGCTGTCCTCCTCCCTGCGCCTGAAGATGGGGCAGCTCGCCCTCCAGGATTTCACTGACATTGAGCTGGAAAAGCTGGCGCCGCTGATCGAACTGCAGCAGGAGCGCTCGCATGTGCCTGCGGAAGGAGAGTTCCTCATAGAATACTTCAAAAGCCGGGAGGGGTACCACTTGCTGTTCTACCCCTTCGAGGGGCGTTTCGTGCACGAGGGGATGGGGGCCCTGGCTGCCTACCGCATCTCTCAGCTGCAGCCCATCAGCTTCTCCATCGCCATGAACGACTACGGCTTTGAGTTGCTTTCTGACTCGGAGATCCCCATCGAGCGGGCATTGGAAAAAGGGCTGTTCACCACCGACGGCCTTAGCCGGGACATACCCGCCAGCATTAACGCGGCCGAGATGGCCCGGCGCCGTTTTCGCGATATTGCCAGCATCGCCGGGTTGGTCTTTCGCGGCTATCCCGGGCGGCAGAAAAAGGACCGCCACCTGCAGTCTTCCTCCCAGCTCTTCTTCGAAGTGTTCAATGATTACGAGCCGAATAACCTGCTCCTGCTACAGGCTTACGATGAGGTGATGAGCTTTCAGCTGGAAGAGGCTCGCCTGCGGGCTGCATTGCAGCGCATACAGGGGCAGCGCATTGTGCTGAGCAAGCCGGAGCGGGCCACGCCCTTTGCTTTTCCTATTATGGTGGACCGCCTTCGCGAACGCCTCAGCAGTGAGAAGTTAGAGGACCGGATACGTAAAATGAAGCTGCAGCTGATACGGGATTGAAGTGCTTCGGCGGTTGAGAACCGCCTTCGCGAACGCCTGTTTCCCCGCTGCTATATCGGAGGATGTTGTCCAATTTTCACAAGAACCCTCCGGAGGTTTACGACCCCTTTCCGATTTAAATCAAGAAGTTCGATCGTAGCTCTGCCGGTAGGTGAAATACCGATCAGCGTGGTGAAATGCTCGTCCCAGCGAAAATGTTCCGTCCATTCATCCAGGCGCGGATTGTATAGAGTAGCTGACTCACCATTATATGGATCCAGGGCTTTTGTATGTGTATATTTTCGACTATTACAACCCTGGCAGGAAAAAGCAAGGTTGGATAATATACTTCTACCTCCCTTAGCTCTCGGAATGATATGTTCTATTGAAAAGGGGTCAGGAGAAAAAAAAGCCTGAGAAAAACAGTATTCGCAGCATCCTCCGGCTCGTTCAGCCACCTTTCTACGGATCTCAACCGTTATTCTCTTCGGCATGAGTCCTTCCTTGTATTCCTAACTCTTCCATTAATGCACTTAGAGATATTCCTCTCAAAAGTGCCAGATCTGCCAAAAACCGGATCCGGTTCGCATTTGCTTCTTCAATTTTATCAGACAACTGAATGAGCTCTTCGTGTTCGGATTGAGTGAGTGTTTCCGCTTCCCTTTTTTCGATAAGACCATAATAACGCTCCCATTCTTCCTTCGAAAGGCCAAGGTTTATCTTTTTCAAAAGTTCCGCCTCGTCTTTAGGAAGTTGTACCTGGTGACTTTCCTCTATGTGGGCTTCTTTACGTAGCAGGCGTTCTATAAACTGGTGGATATCCATGCCAGCAACCCGAGCTTTAGCTCTCAGGTTATCTTCCAGTTCCTTCGGAATATCGATAGTTATAGACATTGCTGTTTAATTGCGTTTCGTGTTCTTCTTGTAAGATAAGAACATTTTTTCCTTTCGAAAAGGTTTCCTTCCAGCCAGGGGCATTAAAAGAGTACCACCGCGCTTACAAATGCCACAGCACCCCCCAGTCGAAAGGCGTCCAGATGGGGCTGCGTATCCAGGCTACCTTCAGCGCTTCGCTCACCCAGGTGTTGCTGGTGCGGAAGCAGGTGTAGTGGCCGCGGGCTTCGAAGAAGTGGTCGTTCTCGGAATAGCCCGAAGCTTCGACGGAGAGTATTTCGCCATTTTCTCCCTTTTGGAAAGACTGGCGAATAAAAGCATTCAGCGCATCGAATTGTGCGGGGCAGAGCGCCAGGCTTTCCCAGTCGGGGCCCTGTTCGGAGTAACCGATCACATGCATGGCGGCATCGGTTTTGAGGAATAGGGCCCGGAAGGCCACCCCAGGTCGGAGGCTGCTCCAGCGGGGCGTGCTGCGGTAGAACTCGCGGTCGCCCCAGCCGAAGGCGAGGAAGCGGGCACCCTGCTCCACGGGGACCTGCCGGCGCAGGCCGGGTTCCACTTTTTCTACCGGTAAAATGAGGAAGAGGTGCAGGCCATTGGAAGTGACAAACGCCATTTCCCGCTCTTCGCACTCCACCTCTTCCGGATTCAAAGGGATCAGCGATAATATGGAGGCGGTTATGAGGTACCCCAGAAGGAGTCCCATCAGAATATAGAAAATACGGCCGAGTGTCTTGAGCAACCACCTCATGAACAGGCGCTTATTAAGGTAAAAGGTAAAAGGTAAAAGGTAAAAGGTAAAAGGTAAAAGGTAAAAG
>CAYVVK010000824.1:0-2945 GCA_964454855.1 uncultured Phaeodactylibacter sp.
AACGAGAAAAATATACTTTATGAATGGCTTCATCTTTTTTGTTTTTTCGAAACTGCATTGTAAAAAAGCCCGGCTGCTCCCAGAACGGGAATGTTCGGGTCTTCTGACACTTCGATAGCCAGGCGGTTTACTACAGGGCTGTAGGCGAAATTCTCCAGTTGCTTCCAGAGTGCCTCTTTAAAAAAAGGATAGGCCCGGCTGACCGAGCCGCCCAGGATGATGGCCTCCGGGTCGAGAGCGTAAAGTATGGCGATAATGCCATTGCCGAGGTGCTTGCCGTATTCGCTGAAAATACTTAGCGCCAGTGCATCTCCGTTACGGGCCTGTTCGAAAAGCACCTCTCCTCTGGCACGGTGTACGTTGAAAAAGAACTGGCCGCTACAGTAATACTCATAGTTGTGGCCCAGGTAAGGCAGCATACCAAATTCTCCCGCTCCGCAATTGTGCCCGTTATACAGACGGTGGCCGGCGAGGATGCCCCCCGCCATGCCCGTCCCGATGATCAGGCCGACCATATGGGCATAAGGCTGGCCCTTACCGAAGTGCTTTTCGCCCAGGGCAAAGCAGTTGGCGTCGTTGTTCACATAAACCGGCACCCCGAACTGCTTTTCCAGTATGCGCTTCAGCGGTACTTTTTTCCAGGAAGGGATATTCTGTACGTCATAGACGATGCCCTTGTCGACATCTACTATACTGGGTACGCCTATGCCGATAGCCGCAACTCCGTCCGCCCATACGTCCTCAATGGACCGGATGATTTCCCGGAGTACTTCCTCTTCCGTTCCCGAAGAAGGGACGGGCTGTCTTTTCGATGCTTCGATGGCGGAGCCCTTTACCCGGGCAGCCTTAACTTTTGTGCCGCCAAGGTCCACACCTATCACTGTATCGGCTTTCATCAGGAAGCAGTTGTTTTTTTACTGTCGCGGATGGTCTTATTGGTAATGATGGGGTCAGCCCAGAATCCAATGCTCAGAATGTATGCCATGGTGATGTACACGAAAAGCATGCCCGTCCTCAGCCCGAACAGGTCTCCCAGGCCTCCGACGATAAGTGGCACGATCGCTCCACCGGCGATCCCTGTGACCAGAATTCCGGAAAAGGCCCCATGGTGAGCGGCCACCGAATTGAGGGCCAGAGAGATGATTATGGACCACATCACGGAAGCAAAAAAGCCTACCAGCGGAAAACCAATGAGGGCCATTTCCCGGCTGCCGAAAAGGCTCACCGTAAAGGAGGCGATGGCGGCCAGGGTAAACCCGATGAGCACCCGGCGGCTGTCAAAAAACTTAAGGGCTACCAGCCCCAGCAGGGTGCCGGCGGTCATCAGCCCCCAGTAGAGGGAAACGGTGCGCGCGCCGGTAGTCTGCGGGTCCACCCCGTGGTATTTTTGCAGGAATTCCGATATCCAGTTGACCACTCCCTGCTCGGTGCCCACATAGGCAAATATGCCGAAGAAAAAGAGCCAGACAACAGGCTTCCTCAACAGCTCCAGGTGGGTAGACATGGCCCCCACCCGTTCCTCTTCCTTCAGCTCGACTTTGGGAAAACGGGAAAGGCCAATCACTACTACCATAAGAAGTGATATAACGGCAAAGAGCCAGTAGAGGGATATCCAGGGAAGGCCCTCGGGCACTATATCATTGATCAATTGCAGCAACGCATTGGGCGGCTCTCCTTCTTTCGACAAATTCACCACGATGTAGGAATAGGCCAGGGGGCTGAGAAAGGAAGCCAGGCCGAAGAACAACTGGCCCAGTACAGAATTAAAGGCGAAGTGTTCCTCTCCACCCGTAACGCGCAGCAAAGGGTTGATCGCTACCTGCAACATCGCCATTCCCGACCCGATCAGAAAGAGAGAGACGGTATACAGGCCATAACTTGGCGCACTGGCAAACAGGAAGGCCCCCAGAAAGGATACAAAAAAGGCAGCCACCATCACCTTCTTCTCACCATAGTTCTCCACCAGTATACCCGCCGGTATGGACAACAGCCCATAAGCGATAAAAAAAGCAAAGGGCAGCAGGGCCACCATGGTCAGGCTCAGGCCGAAGCTCCTGATAATGTCCGGGACCAGCGGCCCTATGATGTTGGTCAGGAAAGAGATGACGAAGAAGGTAAGCAGGATGAGGCCTACCAGATAATAATTTCTTTTCATGTAGAAGATGATGTGTGTTTCTGCAAGTTAATTCTGTTCAGGCTGGCCCTGCGTGGTAAAGCATAGCTTTAGCGCACAGGGAGAAGCTTTTTTTCAGGCTGCTCCCTTATCAAGAAACGGGTAGCCTGGTTACTTTTTTTCATCCCCCAGCATGGGAAACAGTTTCCTGATCTCCTCATCGGTAGGCTGATGGCCGTACTCGGCGATCTCAAAGGCTTCCGCGTATTCTGTTTTTTCTGCCTGCTCTTTTCCATACCATTTCTCCAGAGACTCGCGCATGGCAGGTGTAATCCTGCTGTAACTGCTCTTCACTCTTTTCGCCAGCCACTCCCGGCGTTCTTTTTCGCCCTCCGGCACCTGGTCCAGTTCATGGCTCACCCAGGGCAGCCACTCGTAGAACTGGGATTCATGGGCGTCCAGGGCAGCGACTTTCTTGTCGATGGTTTTATCGATGGCCACGGCGATGTTTGGCTCAAAGGGATTAGGCTTCTCGAAGCGGTCCTGCATATAGAGAAAAACGGGGTTCTTCTCCAGTGGCGGGGTATCGGGAGTAACATTGGGAACGACCACCAGATAGGCGGCGTCCTGTACCAACTTGCCGGCATTGCGGTGGTCGGGATGGTAGTCATTCGGGCGCAGGCCGAGTACGATATCCGCGTCCCAGTCCCGGATCAGGCGGATCACCTGATGGCGGACATGCAGGGTAGGCATCAGTTCTGCATCGTGATTGTCGAGTACCTCGTACTCTGCAATGCCCAGGCGCCTTGCCGCTTCCTCGGCCTCCGCCCTG
>CAYVVK010000825.1:0-2943 GCA_964454855.1 uncultured Phaeodactylibacter sp.
TGTCGGCCATACGGAAGCCCCCCGCGGAGCGCTCGCGCACTGGTCGGTCATCCGGGACAAGAAGATCGAGAATTACCAACTGGTCGTTCCGACCACCTGGAATGCCTCCCCGCGTGACCCCGAGGGCAAGATGTCGGCCTACGAATCCTCCCTCCTGGACACACCGGTCGCCGATCCCGAGCAGCCACTCGAGATCCTGCGCACGGTCCACTCCTTCGACCCCTGCATGGCCTGTGCCGTGCACCTTTATGACGAGGAGGGCAAGCAGGTCAGCCGCGTGAAGGTATTGTAAACGCTGTTCGCCATTCGCTATTTGCTGCTGAGCCATCAGGCTCCTTTAAAAAAAGCGAACGGCGAAAGGCGATCAGCGAATCGCGAAAACAAAAAATTAAAAAAAATGGCTACACATAATCTTCGCCGTGTTTTTGTCTGGGAACTTCCGGTAAGGTTCTTTCACTGGATCAATGCCCTGGCCATCGTAGTGCTTGCTGTTACCGGCTATATCATCGCCCGGCCGCCTGCTTTTCAGCAGAACGCCGAGGCTTCCTTCGCATACTGGTTCGGGATCAACCGTTTCATTCACTTCGTGGCAGCCTATGTCTTCTTTTTCAATTTCATTTTTCGCCTTTACTGGGGCTTTGTCGGTAATAAATATGCCGACTGGAAGAACTTCATCCCCACCAATAAGAAGTTTTTTGAGGAAATGTGGGAAGTGATCAAGATTGACATCCTGCTTCAGAAGGATAAAGAACACCTGTCCATCGGGCATAACGCTCTGGCCGGCTTTGTTTACTTTTTTGTCTTTATTGCCTTTGCCGCCACTTCCATTACCGGTTTTGGCCTGTACGCCAGCATGAGCGATTGGTGGCTTCCCAATCTCTTTGCCTGGGTGCCCGGCCTGTTTGGCGGCGATTTCATCCTGCGGCAGATCCACCATGCCACCATGTGGTTCTTTATCCTGTTTTCCATCATCCACGTTTATCTGGTGTTCTACCACGACTATGTGGAGGGGCGGGGCGAAACCTCTTCCATCATTGGTGGCTGGAAGTTTATCGAAGAGGAAGCTTTTGAAAAAGAGATGCAGGAGGAAAAAGAAGAGCAGGAAAAACAACTGGATGAAGAGAAAGCCCAGAAAGTTTAAATCAAATCAAAAAACTGAATCTCACCATGGAAGCTTCCCGATCTTATCCGCGCTTACTCATTCTCGGCATCGGCAACCTGCTGATGGGCGACGAAGGGGTGGGCGTACACCTGGCCCAGGAGTTGTCTGCCGAACCATTGCCCCCCGGAGTCAGCCTGCTGGACGGCGGAACGGGAGGCTTCCATCTCATGGAGTATTTCGAAAGCTACCCCCGCCTTATCCTGATCGACGCTACCCTGGATGGCCGCCCGCCGGGCACCATTCGCCTGCTGGAGCCTCGGTTTTCTTCAGAATTCCCCCGTTCCATGAGCACCCACGACATTGGCCTGCGCGACCTGCTGGAAGGACTGCAGTTGCTGGGGCGCCTGCCTAAGGTATACCTTTTTGCCGTTTCTATTAAGGAGATACAGTCCATGCAGCTCAGCCTGTCTCCGGAAATTCAGGCCGTCATGCCGGAATTGAAACAGCGAGTTCTGGAACTGGCGAAGAACTTGACGGAGGAAGTAGCCGTGTAGGCAGAGGGTTCTCCATACAGAGACTGTTCAGTTGTCCTTTTTAATTTCCACTTTACCGACGAACAGCGGGCCATTTTCCCCCTCGCGCTTGATGACATAGTAGTACAGGCCGGGGGGCAATTCCTTGTCCACTTCCTTTTCAAAAGTATAGTTTTTCATTTTACCGAAACCGAGGACCTCTTCATCTTCCAGTTGCTGCAATTCGAGCGGAATGCTGGCTTCGGTTTCCCCCTTCTGGTAGGAGCCCGGCTGGTTGTCATATATCTGCAGCTCGATGTTCGCACCTTCGGCGGTGGAGGGGGAACGAAGGGTGCCGGTCACTATGGCGCGGAATTTTTCCTCGCTTATCGGAGCGGCGTCGGCGGAGGCGGAAATGATCAGGCCGGCATTCTGGCCTTTTTGAGCAACGAGGCTTTCCAGCCTGGGATTGGGCCGGAAGGGGTCGGCCGCCGGTGGAGCAGGGGCCGGCTTTTCTTCTTTTTGGGGAGGAGCTGTTTCTTGTGGTTCCGGTTTGGCCGCTATCAGCGAATCCGGAGCAGCCGTTTGCTCGCCGGGGAGGCTATCTACTGCCAGTGCCGGGCCCTGTTCCCAGGAGGCTTGTTCTAAACGGGGCCAGGCCCACCAGATGACTGCAGCGATAATGGCTGCGGCGGCAGCCAGCCAGATCGGCATCAGCCGCCTGATGGAGCGGCCCTTTTCTTTTTCCGGCAAAAATTCCTGTGCAGCCTGCCGGAGCTGCGCTCGCAGTTGTGCTTTGCCGGCCTTACTCAGTTCCCGGTGGATCTTCCGGTGCAGCGCCACCTCTTTTTGGAGTTCGGGGTCGGCAGCCATTTCTCTCTCAAAGGCCCGGCGGGCCTCTTCCGCCAGTTCTCCTTCAAGGTAAGCTTCTATGGCCTCATATTTTTCTTCTTTATTCATGACACTTGATTGTAGTAAGATTGCGTTTCCCCCCGAAAACAGTTTCTATATCTCAGTCATATTTACATTTGTCAACATCAAAAAAGGTTACGTAGCCTCCTGTTTTTTTTGCAGCCCTGCATTGTGACAATTGCCCCTGGCCGCAAGTTAACAAAAACCGGGTAAAGCTGATGCTCGCCAACGTTTGGCGCCCTGCTGTCGTCTGATAGGAGAATAATAATAATAAGATACCCGCCGCTGCCGCCGCTCATAGCTTTAGCGTCGAGCAATATAATATATCAGAAGTCAGATTCTATTAAATTGGCAAACAGTGATCCATCAAGGGCCAGCCTTCTGAGGCTGGACAAAGTCGGAAGTCGGATAGCGGCC
>CAYVVK010000826.1:0-2940 GCA_964454855.1 uncultured Phaeodactylibacter sp.
TCGTCAAATGAAAACGGGAAATTGTCGCCTGTCAAATGATAGTCTAATCCTCTAAGCATTTCGTCCAGTTCAATGTTTCTTATGATAGCTGCTGCCTGATGAATGTACTGCGGTGGATTTTTCACAAAGTGCTCGTGATTAGTAATGCCCTCCACAATTCTGAACAGAGTTGGATAACCTAATCCGGTGTTTTCGCTAAGTTCTTCTACCAAATCAAGCGGTGTAAAATGAGCTTTCAGGGCATACGTTTCCGTTCCGCCAAAATTGTCGGTAATGCCATCTTCTGAAATATCTCCAATGGAACGGCTGCTCACTTCTGCCACATAATCCGCTATGTTGATTTGGTTAATTTGTTCAACGGACTTTTCAATCAGGTTTTCTTCGTTAAACGAAACAAGGTAGTCGGTCTTTTTGGCCAGTGAGTTCCAAAAGCGTTTGAAGGCCTTATTCAGGTTTTCATCCTCATTTCGTTTAAAGCGAACTTCATTTTGGGGTTTGCCTTTGTGCGTATGGGTAAATCCTGCTCCAGCCTTGCTTGTGCCGTAAACTTCTTTGATTTCTTCCTGATATTGGGTTACAAAGGTTTCGTAGGTTTCGTTGGGAATTACAGTAAGTTGGTTAATACGTTCGTCATCCTCAACGCTTAGAGGGTCGTAAATCCTTTGACCGCCCTGATTGACACAAATTCGCAAGCCTCTACCTATTTCTTGTCGCTTTCTGATTTCTGAATAAGCAGTATTGAGTGTTGCGATATTGAAAACATTCGGATTGTCCCAACCAACACCTAAAGCGGAATGCGAAAAGATAAACTGAACGGGATTATCTGTTTGCAGCAATTCTTCTTTTCCTTTTAGAATGAGTTCGTAAATCCGTTTTTGTTCTTTTTGCCCTCCTTCGGTATCGGCATATTCACCGGATGATTTTTGTGCGAAGTAGTACCCCTGAACTTGTTGGACGTGTTCGTGAGAAGGTTGTTTGCCTTCGTTCCAGTTGGCATAAACTTGCTTATATTTCTGGATAAAGAGGTTTTTAATGACCGGATTTTCTCCCATAAAATTCGCTACACGGTCAATGAAAATGAGAGAAAGACACTTTATTCCTTTTTCTGCCAGTTTTTGAGTTTTGAGGAAATGTCGGTTGATGAGCCACTCCAATTGCAAAGCCCAAATACTTTCCAAGTTGCCGGAAGACTGTTTTTCTTCGAGTACGACACCATTGGAGAACTCAATAAACCATTTACCCGTTTTAAGGCTTTTGTTGATGCGGGTTATTTTGTAGTTCAGGTAACTTGGATTGCTGGTTTTTTCTCCAAGATTGTCTCCGACTTTCAGCCAGTTGGTGGTATCAAAAACAAACTTTCCACCTTTCAGCTTCCATGCTCTCAGTTTTGCTTTTGGATCGCCCTTGCCATTTTGAGTTTCCTCCAATTCTATTTTAATGGTGGCTTCATCATTCTTTTCGGTAACAGTGAGCACTTCAATTTTCTTTACCAGTCCTTGTTTGTAGCTGTCGTAAGGAGTAAGACGATACAAAAGGTTTTTCACCACTTTGTGCGTAGCTGAATACCGTAACTTGTACAGTGGATTAAGCTTGGCGATTTGCTTTACAGAATTTTCCGTATCCATTCCTTCCTGTGGCTCATCCATAATGATGATTGGGTTGGTTTTTCCAATGGCCTCAATGAATGGAATGTTGGCAAAGAGGTCTTCACGTTGAGCCTGGTTCAGGATTTTATCATCAGAATCAAATGATGCACGTGTCATGACCATGACTTGCGGATGCTGCTCTTCAATGAAGTTGGTTACTTTGTTCAATCGTTTACTGTCGTACTCAAAGGCTTTAGGTGTAAAGTTGTATATGTTTTCAAGCTGTTTCTCAAAGGCTTGAAATGAACCTAATACACCTTGCCGGATGGCAACAGATGGAACCAGAATGATAAACTTGGTAAAGCCGTAATTCTTATAGAGTTCATAAATGGTTTTGATGTAAACCAGTGTTTTTCCTGTTCCGGTTTCCATCTCAATAGTCAGGTCTTTGTCCGTTGATAGTTTTGCGATTTCTTCGTCAACTCTGTTTTCCTGCAATACACCTTTTATATTGTCGGTAATTTGTTCATTTGTGAGTTTACAGATATTGGAGCGAATACCTTCAAAACAAGCATTGTCAAAGGTGTTTTTATCCGTTCCGTCAAAAACTTTAACGACCGATTGAATGGCTGTTTCTTGATATTTTAAGTTTTCGAGTTTTAATTTCATTACTTCTTGCCGTTCTTTTTGATTAAATATTTAATCTCTTGTTCTGCTGCAATCAAGATATCTTTTGCATACTTCTCGTCAGCCAGTTGATAGGCAACTTGTTTGCTCAGGAACTGGATAACCAGTTCCTTTTCATCCACATTAAAGGTCTTGGCAATGATGGGAAGCATTTGTCTGCTTACAGGACGTTCGCCTCTTTCCAGCTTGCTAAGTGTACTTTGGTCAATGTCGAGCAATGCAGCAAGTTTCCGCAAAGGCATCTCTGCCTGTTCCCGTAATTGCCTGATGTATTCCCCTAAGTTTTCTGTCTGCATCTTGAAATTTATTTCTTGACAATGGTGTCAAAAGTAATAATTTTTTTCCTGTTTTTTTATTCATTTTCCCCATTATTTTCAACAGTCTAATCGAGGGTGGGGAAATTGGCTCTTTTGCAAAACTTGGGTTGTGGGTCGGCTGGTGCGGTTTTGCAAATGTGCCAATGTGCGGCTGGCTAAAATTATTTTTTTTAATGTGCGGTGGGAAAAATTTTTAAACCTTCCGGGTAGGCTTGAGTGTCGGTTAAGTCAGTCCGTGTTAATTCTGATTGTTCAGTATGTCAAAGTCCGCTTTTTCTTATTGGTTGCAAAATCTCTCCTTTTCAGTCGTCACTGTCAGGGTTGCAGGGTCTTTTTTCGCTTGCTGCCAA
>CAYVVK010000827.1:0-2932 GCA_964454855.1 uncultured Phaeodactylibacter sp.
ATAACCTCCTTTACTATTTCTTATTTAACGATAGCTCGGCCGGGTAATGGAAAGGGAGGCGGCTTCTTTCGCAAATCGATTGTTTACATGCCCATATTTGGATTAGTTTTTTCCCTAATCGGCTGGGGCTTAGGGGAATGGTTTCAAAAAAAACATAATAATAGCTATCCCTTTGTCGCCAGATCGATGTTCCAGTATTTCCTTGAAGAAAACAGAAGTGCGAATCAGTATCAATGGGCGATATTCCTAGATTATTGCCGTGAGAATTTACCCGGTCAACAGAACAACCCTTTTTTTCAGAGATCATTCTTGGACAAAACTGAGAGCGAGAAAGGGGCTCTCTGGAATACGGCATCGAAAAAATTGAAGAGGTGGAACACACTATGGTTTCTGTCAATCGGTTTATTTGTAAGTCTGGGTTTGGCCATGGCGGAACCCATCGTCTCACGAAATACGAGCCTGGCCTTGAAAAACGCTGGTTTAGGTGTCGTGTTGGGGCTTGTTGGCGCTTTTATTGTGTCCCTTTTTATTAACGATCTATATGTTTTTCTAGGTGGTGGTGGTGGTGATAGTGAAGATGCATTAGCTTTCCAACAGATTTTTGCTCGGGGTCTCGGCTGGGGGATATTAGGCCTATTTGTAGCTATCGCACCTGGCATCCTAATGTGGAACTGGAAAAAGCTCCTTCTTGGTCTGGCCGGAGGGGCTATCGGAGGATTGATAGGCGGAATGCTGTTTGATCCGATTGCAGTTCTAACGGGTAGTGCGGTTCCCGCACGGGCTGTGAATATTCTTGGCCTTGGAGTAGGTGCGGCCGCGGCAACTACCCTTTTAGAAAATGTGGCAAAACAGGGGTGGATTAAAGTCGCGACAGGTTTAATCGCGGGTAAACAGTTTATTCTCTACCGCAACCCGACTGTAATCGGGAGTTCGCCGAAAGTAGAAATTTATCTGTTTAAGGATCCTGAGGTTAAACCCCGCCACGCAGCCATTAATCGGATTGGCAACTCATTTCTACTAACAGCTCTAGAAGGAGCCACAGTGTACCTAAACGGGGAAGATGTTCGGCAGAAGAACCTGAAATCAGGTGATCAAGTACGTATTGGAAATACCGTATTCCTTTTTGCAGCAAGGAATACAACGACAAACTAGCTTCAGGAGTTCTTCATGAAAATATGTTGCTTGCAGTGCGAAGAAGAACTCGAGTTTTTGGAAAACCTCGATACGACCTCTTGCCCATCATGCGACATCACATTTGATCTTTCCGGATTGCGAGAGGCGGAATGCCCTATATGCTATACGCCTTTTGATGAATTGGATACGGTTATTATCTGCGCGGACTGCCTGACACCACATCATAAAGAGTGTTGGGATGAAAATCATGGTTGTTCGACCTATGGCTGTGCCTCCGCCTCACATCAGGAAATCCACGCCGAAGAAGAGCTCAATATCAATAACTCTCAGCCCCCACCTATGGGGGAAAGTGATATGGGGATGAGTATATGTCCTTCTTGTGGGAAGGAGGTGTCAAGCACCGATACTGTTTGCACGTCTTGCGGAATGTTGCTCAATGTTCCTGACGAAAAGGCGATATCAAAGAAACATGTTGGGGCCTTCTTCCAGAACGTCATCAAGAATCTCATCCTCTTTTTCAAAGATGTGGGACAGTGTTGGAAACGATTCACTCCCCATCTGTTTCACGCTTATGGTGAAGCGTTTAGTAAATACGGCGTTTTCCGTGGGCGCACATCCCGTGGGGATTTCTTACGCTACTGCGTTCTTTCCGCGGTTATTCTCTTTCTCTTATCATCTTTTAAGATCGGTAATATCCTGGTGGGAGCCTACATCACACTTACCTTCCTGCCCGGTCTTGCCTTGACGGTTCGGCGTCTGCGGGATACCGGGCTGACGCCAATTTATCTACTGGCCTTTCCCGTTCTTCCTCTGCTTTTGCTGGTCCCGACGGTCGAAACAGAAGAAGAGACGACAGCAAAAGATTCAAACATTCAACCGGATGCAGATAAATGATCTCAATCAGCTGCCCCAATTGCAAAACGGCCTATGAACTGGATGATTCCCTTGCGGGGGTCCGAGCAGAATGTGAGGTTTGTTATGCAAAATTTACGATTCCAATGACTGAGTCGTCACCCCTAGCTCCTCCGGTGTCCTCAAAGCTGGAAGTGGACTTTGAAAAATCCCCATCGCCACCATCTTCTTCTGAGAAGCATCCCCGCCTTCCCCCTCGTCTTAGGCGATTGCAAATGGAAGCGAAAAAGATGGACGAAGGCTTCAGTTCATCTCCATATATTCACATTGAGGCTGCAGAGGGCAACCCTCCGGAAAGATACGTTGTATCATATGTGATTCGAGGGGTTGAAAAAGTGAAGAAGAGTAAGGTTACCTATCGGGACCTACACAAGGTTGAGATCAAATTGACCAGTACCTATCCTCGGACTGCCCCTGTATGCAAAATGCTAACACCAATTTTCCATCCCAATATATCCCCTTCTGTAATCTGTATTGGTGACCATTGGACTGCAGCTGAAACATTGTGCAGTTTGGTGGTGAGAATTGGTGAATTGATCGCGTATCAAGCGCACAATATTCAAAGCCCTTTGGATGGAGATGCAGCTATGTGGACAGACTTGAATAAGCACCTTTTACCAACTGATACATGTGACCTCCTGCCGCCTGAGAATTTTAAATTTTAAATTATTGTCATTCATTTTTATCTTCTGAAGTTCAGAGAACTCGCTTTATATGGCAACTAAATTTCATGATTGGAGAGCATACCACTCGCCCCCGGATTTCGAGTAGGTAGGGGCCTCCCATGATTTTATGATGAGGTTTATTGTCTCCGTTGCCGCCTGCTTTCGTGGCGGTGCCACAATATTTCTTCCTGATCATAGTTGTACCCCTACCCCTCTCAGAA
>CAYVVK010000828.1:0-2928 GCA_964454855.1 uncultured Phaeodactylibacter sp.
CGTGTTGATGCTCACGCGGGTCAGCTTGGCAATTTCCTTGAAGCTCATATCCGCGTAGTGGCGCAGGATGACCACTTCGCGCTGCTCGGGCGGCAGCATGTCAACCAGGGCCCGCACCTTGTCGTGCGTCTGGCTGCGGATGATGCGCTGCTCGGCGTTATCGTCGGTCACCTGAAGGACGTCGAAGATGTCGAAGGTCTCCGTGGGGGATACCTTCGGGCGGCGTTTGGTGCGGCGGAAATAATCGACACACATGTTGTAGGCAATGCGCAACGCCCACTGAAGGAATTTACCTTCATGGTTGTATTTGCCTTTGCGCAGGGTGTCGATGATCTTGATGAAAACTTCCTGGAAAATATCTTCGGCGAGACTTTGATCCTTTACGAAGAGATAAATGGAGGTGTAGATCTTTTGCTTGTGGCGGTTAAGCAACTCCTCGAAGGCGCGTTCATCTCCCTCCAGATAGTGGACAATCAATTGCTGGTCATTAAGTGGCGTAACTTGCATGACTAAATAACTTTTAGCGTGTTATGGGATACTATGTAAGCTAATTATTTAGTGTAGAAGTTACGTTCTATAGACCTTGGATTTGATGAACAAATGGATTATTGCTTCTGTAGCGAATGTTCGCCTTTCGCCTCAAATATAAAGGCAATTCATTTAAATAGCGAAATTAAATCTGCTTTTTTTTAAAACATTAACACAAAATTAACTGGACTTCCAAAATAAATATTAAGCCCAAGCGCTTTTTTTGGCAATTTAGCTAACAATTTTAAGAAAATCCAAGTCAAAATTTGGAATGTCGCCTGATCGGCAAAACAAAAGAAGGGACTCAAAAAATGTCGGCTTTTGTTGAGGATGGGGGAATGAAACGCTTATTTTTTTGAATAAATCCTAAAATATGAAGCGAATGCTGGTGTTTTTTTAATCGCTACCGATATGTGATCCCTACGGGATCGCGGGGCGGCCTTCCGGAAATGCTACCGGCATATGATCCCTACGGGGTCTCGGGGCTGCCGGTGTTAAGCTCCGCGGGGCTGGCGCCATGGGCATTGCGCCAAATCGTAAATCCCTAAATTCTAGCCCTCTTTTCCAGCCCGCACCAGCTCTGCATAATCCTTCGCCAAATAGGTGATGATCACATCCGCGCCGGCGCGGTGGATGCTCAGGAGGGTTTCCGGCATGGCCTGCTCGTAGTCGAGCCAGCCGTTGCGGCAGGCGGCCAGCAGCATGGCGCATTCTCCGCTGACGTGATAGGCGGCGATGGGCAGCTCGAACTGCTGTTTCATGGCGTAGATCACGTCCAGGTAGTTCAGAGCGGGTTTGACCATGAGGAAATCAGCGCCCTCGATGGTGTCGAGTTCTCCTTCGATGAGGGCCTCGCGGCGGTTGGCGGGGTCCATCTGGTAGGTCTTCTTATCCTTGGGGATGTCTTCCTCGCTTTCGCGGGGGGCACTGTCGAGGGCGTCGCGGAAGGGGCCGTAGAAGGCACTGGCGTACTTGGCGGTATACGACATGATGCCGGTATTGTTGAAGCCGGCTTCGTCCAGCGCGATGCGAATGGCCTCCACCCGGCCGTCCATCATATCGGAAGGGCCGAGGATGTCGAAGCCGGCCTCGGCCTGGGCGACGGCCATTTTCTGGAGGATATGCAGGGTTTCATCATTGATGACCTGCCCTCCGAATACGAAGCCGTCGTGGCCGTCGATGCTGTAGGGGTCCATAGCCACATCGCTGATGAGGCAGGCTTCCGGAAAGCGGGATTTGATCTCGCGGGCAGCCTTAAGGTAGAAATTATCAGGGTTGAAGCTGTAATTGGCGCGTTTGTCCTTATGCTCATCGAGCACTTTGGGAAAGGCGATGAAACTCTGAACGCCCAGTTCCAGGCAGCTTTCTATTTCCTTCAGGGCTTCGTCGACAGACAGCCGGAAGCTGCCCGGCAGAGAGGGTATCTCCTCGCGGGCGCCCTTGCCAGCTACCAAAAACAGAGGTTGCACCAGGTGGCTGGTGTGCAGGTGTGTTTCCTGCGCCAGGCCGCGGATGGCGGCGCTGCGTCGGTTTCTTCTCGGCCTTCTCAACATCAGGTATTTGCTTTTTTCGGATTTTTTGGAACCGGGTCATAGCCATGTGGCCCCCAGGGATGGCATTTCGAGATGCGCTTCATGCCCATCCAGATGCCTTTCAGCACCCCCCATTCTTCAATGGCCTGTACGGTGTAGTGTGAGCAGCTGGGGTTGAAACGGCAGGCAGGGCCCAGCATAGGGGAAATGGCCAGCTGGTAGAAGCGGATGGGGAGTATGAATATTTTTCGGATCAGCTTTTTCATTGTTCTAAAACAACAACATTTAGAAGGTAGCGGTTTTGGTGGCCTCTCCTTTTTGGAACAACAACAGCCCTCGCTCTCTCCCCGGGCCGGTGATGCTGACGATGTTCTTCTGGTCGTCGAACACCTCCATCAGAATGGCGTTGGAGACTTCCAGTGTTTTCAGTTGCGAGACTCCCGTGATTTCCAGATAACACCACACGGCGGCCAGGTCCTGAGAGATCTCCTTACCAATGTACTCGTAGGGGGCAGCCTGTCCATTGACCCGTAAGGTGAGCCTGTCCCGCAGGTACTGCTGCAGGTGCTCCTCCGCCTGTTCCGCCTCGCGGGCCGTACAGAGGAAGAGCTTGTCGTGGCCGCGCCGCCGCAGCGCCTCTTCCAGGTCGTCGAGGAAAATGTGCAGGCTCATCTGCAGGGCTTGTTCCTCTTCGTTGTACTCCAGCAGGCATTTGCTGACGTGGAAGTCGTGTAGTGGGGCTGGGGCATCCCCCCCGGTGAGAGATGTAAGAAAGAACAGTATGGTTATTATTGAAAGCATTGGCCTTATAGTTTATGAAAGTCAGCGAGCCGCTGGGCGGGCTTGAGCCGCCGAGCGGCAAATGGCG
>CAYVVK010000829.1:0-2913 GCA_964454855.1 uncultured Phaeodactylibacter sp.
CAGAAGCTGCCCATCCTGGACCGCAGCAAGCTGGCCGGGCCCGAGGGCCTGTATAAAGGCGCCTATGTCATTTCGCCGGAGCAGGGTGGTGGTGCTCCCGATGCCATTCTCATCGCTACCGGCTCGGAGGTGCAGCTGGCGCTGGAGGCGCAGAAAGCCCTGCGCAAAGACAATATCGAAGCCCGCGTGGTGAGCATGCCGAGCTGGGAGCTATTCCGCGAGCAGCCGCAGTCCTACCGGGATGAGGTACTGCCGCCGGAAGTAAAAGCGCGCCTGGCCATTGAGGCCGGCTCTCCCCTGGGCTGGCTCGAATGGGTAGGCGATGGTGGCGGCGTGATCGGCATTACCAAGTTCGGCGCCAGTGCACCCTATGAGGAGAACTTTAAGCACTATGGCTTTACGGTGGATAATATAGTAAAGAAGGCGAAGGAGATGGTTTGAGGGAATTTGGAAGTCGGCCCGCCGTCGCCTATGCCGGTGGCTATCGGCTATGGTGGATGAAAGCAGTCGGAAGTATGATCCGATCATTAAAACGAAAAGAAAAAAAATGCAACATCAAAAAACAGCCTACGCCCTGGCGCGCCTCCCCATCGGTTTCAGCTTTCTCGGCCATGGCATCGTGCGCATGCCGAAGCTCGGCCGCTTTGCGGAGGGCATGGCGCAATCCTTCAACGAAACTTTTCTGCCCTATGAACTGGTGCTGGGCTTTGCCTACGTACTGCCTCTGGTGGAACTGCTGCTGGGCATTTTCCTGATATTGGGCATTGCCATGCGGAAGGCTACCATCGCAGGCGTATTTCTGATGTGCATGCTGATCTTCGGTTCCAGCCTGATGGAAAACTGGACGAGTATTGCCATAGAGATGTTCTACGGGCTTTACTTTTCCCTATTGTACCTGTTTGCCGATTACAACGGCTATGCCATTGCCAACACTAGAAAACCAAGCTAATGGACCTCCAACTTCAGCATAAAAAAGCATTGATTATCGCCTCACCAAAGGCACAAAGGTTACCGTCAACGCCGTACTGCCCGGGCCTATCTGGAGCCGCTCTCTGGAAGAAGGAATGAAAGCCCAGGCGGAAGCCACCAATAAGCGCCTGGAAGAACTAGAAGAAGCGTTTTTTGAGAAAAAAAGGCCTACCTCCCTGATCCAGCGCTTCGCCGATGTGCAAGAGGTGGCTACGTTCGTGGCCCATGTGGCCAGCCCACTGGCTTCGGCGGTGAATGGGGCAGCCTTGAGAGTGGATGGGGGAGTGGTGAATTCTATTGTTTGAGATCGTGCCTTGGCCAGGGTGCGGTTTATTCCATTTCATTCCCTACCTACCCATGAAACAGCCAAGCAGGCAGGCATCAGTCGCTACGCTAGTGCTTTGGGAGTTAATTAATTGACAGGTAGTTGGTGTTATAATAGATTGATAACCCGTTGATTATTTCGACTGCCGACTGTCAACTATTTACTGCCGACTGCACTAGTGTCCCCCCCGCGCCCTGGCTTAAGCCATAATTGTGTCCGCCTGTTCATAAATTAGCAGGGGAATCACCTATTTCTGTTCAAACGAATATAGCCAAGCATGACAATGTTTTTTGGACAGGATTAACAGCCTGCCTGACTTGCCATCGGCAGGCAGGGATTGACAGGATTCGCAAGCGCGGCATTGCCGATAGGATTGAGGGCCTGCTGTCCGGCAGGCGATTTACAGGATCTCACGACCAAACTGGTGGCTGTAAGAAAATTCTGTCCAAAACAAAAAATGCCGTCGGCAGGCAGTACCCAACTGGCCATCACCTTTGCGTTTTCAACTCTCCGAATGAACCATTTACCTGTAACCCGGTTAGGCCAATGGACACAAAACCAAATGCATGGCCATCCTCCAAAAATACCTGGAAGCCAACCGGCAGGTAGAAAAAGAATACAGCGGCGTAGAGCTCGAGATCGTAGCGGGCGAAGTGCCCGCCGAACTGCACGGCACCTTCTTTCGCAACGGCCCCGGACGGCTGGAACACCAGGGCGTACTCTACCAGCACCTCTTCGACGGCGATGGCATGATCAGCGCCTTTGCCTTTGAGAATGGCAGGGTACGCTACCGCAACCGCTACGTGCGCACCCGGGAGTTTGTGGAGGAGGAGGAAGCCGGCCGCATGCTCTACCGCAGTTTCGGCACCAATATACCAGGCGGCTTCTGGCGCAACTTTTTGAAAATGCAGTTTAAAAATGCCGCCAACACCAATGTCATCTACCACGGCGGCAAGCTGCTGGCCCTTTGGGAGGGCGGCTGGCCCCACGAGATCGACCCCGTGACGCTGGAAACGGTGCAGCGCTACGACTACGATGGCGTGCTGCGCAACGAAGGCACCGTCGGGCGGCTCATACAGCCCGAGCTGCCCTTCGCCGCCCACCCGCGCCTGCACCCGGACACGGGCGTGTTGCACAACTTCGGCACGGCGCCCGGCGCCCGGCAGGAACTTTTGCTCTACCAGGTAAACCCCGGCGGCCAGGCACGCATCAGACGCCGCATTCCGATGGACAAGCTGTACTTCACCCACGACTACGTGCTCACCGCCGAAGGGCAGCACATCTTTTTCCTCATCCCGGTAGCCTTTGAGCTGTGGAAGGCCCTGCTGGGGCTGCAACCGCCCGTCGAGACCCTTCAGCAGCAGCCCGATCAGCCGATCCGCATACTGGTCATCGACGAGGACGGCATTACCGAATATGAAACCCAATACTGCTTTATCTTCCACTTCGCCAACGGCTACCGCCGTGAAGACGGCAGCTTCATCGTCGATGCCTTCACCATGTCGGATTTCCCCCTTTCCTTCAACCTGCACAAGGGCCTGGCCGGCGAAACCGTCGAGGGCGCCGCGGGAGAGCTGACCCGCTTTATCCTGGAACCCGGTAAGAAGCAGGCCCGCCGC
>CAYVVK010000830.1:0-2911 GCA_964454855.1 uncultured Phaeodactylibacter sp.
TTTCAGGTTGACGGCCATGATCTTGTCGAAGGCCCAGTCTTCGGTATTTTCCAAGGCCCCGAAGACGGGGTTGGCGGCGGCATTATTGACGATGATGTCCACCCCGCCGAACTGGCTTACCGTTTCGTTCACCAGCTTTTCCAGATGTTCCCTCTCGCCGGCATTGGCGGCAATGGCGAGGGCCTCGTATCCCTTTTCTCTCAGGGCTTCCGCCACTTCGTCCACAGCTTCCTGTTTGCGGGAAGAGACGGTGACTTTGGCGCCGGCCTCCGCCAGGGCGTAGGCAATGGCCTCGCCGATGCCTTTGCTGGCTCCAGTAAGGATGGCGACTTTTCCGTTGAGTTGAAACTGGTCGAAAATGGACATGCTGGAAGGAATTAAAAAAGCCCACTGAAGCAGTGTCAGTGAGCTTTTGGATGTCAAAAGTGATTATTGGGGAACAATTGTATTTGCCATTCTATACGTGCAAACGTTCTTTACGGCCCAGCAGCTGTTCTTCGGTTTCTTCCCGCTCGGGATCGGGCACACAGCAATCTACCGGGCAAACCGCTGCACACTGTGGTTCTTCGTGAAAACCCACACACTCGGTGCATTTGTCCGGCACAATATAATAGAAATCATCGGAAACCGGTTCGTGCTGAGCGTCGGCATCGGTTTCGGTGCCGTCTTCCAGCTTGTACGAGCCATCCACTCCGGTGCCATCCGAAATGGCCCATTCCACCCCGCCTTCGTAGATGGCGTTATTCGGGCATTCCGGCTCGCAGGCCCCACAGTTGATGCATTCATCGGTGATCATTATAGCCATAAAACAATCCTTTTTCTTGTTAACAGGCAGCCGCCAGAATGGTTCTTCCATCCCCGGCTGGCCTGCAAAAATAATCCTTAACCACCAATATCCAAAATGTCTTTTAGGAGCTTAACCTACCTCCGTTTCGGGCCCTTCCTTCATGGTCCTTAGTTTTTCCCATGCCCGGAAGAGGAATAGCGCCCCGCCTGCCGCCAGTATGGTAGCGATCGTGGCGGGTATCAGCCGCCCGTAGATCCAGTAGCCGGTGGCGAACAGGGTGGCGTAAACCGTCAGGCTGCCAATAAACATGCAGGCTATTTCTAAAGGCAGTTGCCCGGGTTCTTCTTCAATGGTTATTCCGTCCGCCTTAGCCTGTTCGAGCACCGGTTTCCAGCCGAGCGAAGCCGGCCGGATGCGTTGGTAAAAGCGCACCAGGGTTTCCTGTTTGGTGGCGGGCGTGAAAAATACCGAAACGACCCAGATGGCAGTGGTCAGCACGGCCCCCACAATGATCTTCTGCCAGTCTTCCAGGGGTAGAAAGCCCAGGCTGTCGTGCATAAAAGTGAAGTAGGTGGCGATAAAAAGGGAAGCGACCATGGCGATGATCTCGGTCAGCGCATTGATGCGCCACCAGAACCAGCGCAGGATGTAGATCAGGCCAGTACCCGCGCCCAGCAAGAGCAAGAGGTTAAAAGCCTGGGTGGCGTCTTTCAGGAAGAGCGCCAGGCCGATGCCCAGGACCATCGACAGGACGGTGAAAAAGCGCCCCGCCCGCACCAGCTCCTTTTGGGTGGCGCCGGGCTTGAAAAAGCGCTGGTAGAAGTCGTTGACCAGATAGGAAGCCCCCAGGTTGATCTGTGTAGACATGGTAGACATGAAAGCAGCGACCAGAGAGGCGGCCACCAGCCCCAGCAGGCCCGATGGCAGCAGGGTAAGCATGGCCGGATAGGCTACATCATGCCCCAGCTTATCGGCGGAAAGGTTGGGGAAGGCCGTTTGTATGTCACTCAGGGTCGGGAAAACCACAATGGAAGCCAGCCCGATCAGTATCCACGGCCAGGGGCGGAGGGCATAGTGCGCTACATTGAAAAACAAGGTGGCTCCAATGGCCTGCTTTTCATCTTTGGCGGAAAACATGCGCTGGGCAATGTACCCACCACCCCCCGGCTCGGCGCCGGGATAGTACGAGGCCCACCATTGTACCGCCAGGGGGATCAGGATGAGGGGAATGTACTGGCCTGGATCGCTGAAGTCGGGCACCAGGCTAAGCTTCACCTGTACCTCGGGATGTTCCAGCAACTTGCCGAGGCCGCCTACTTCCGGTATATTCACCAGGTAGATACAGGCCCAGACCGAGCCGATCATGGCCAGGGTGAACAGCACGAAGTCGGTGACCACCACAGCTTTCAGGCCGCCAAAGGCACTGTAGGCCAGGGTAATAGAGCCGGCGATCAGCAGGGTTTGCCAGCCGGGAATGCCCAGGATGATCTCCCCGAATTTGATGGCCGCCAAAGATACCGCACCCATCACCATTACGTTGAAAATAAGGCCGAGGTAGAGGGCCCGGAAACCGCGCAGGAAAGCCGCTGCAAAACCGCTGTACCGCAGTTCGTAAAACTCGATGTCCGTCAGTATTTTGGCGCGCCGCCACAGCTTGGCGTAAACAAAGACCGTGAGCATGCCGGTAAGCAGAAAGGCCCACCAGCTCCAGTTCTTGGCCACGCCATCTTCCCGGACAAAGCCGGTGACCAGGTTGGGCGTATCGGAAGAGAAGGTGGTGGCCACCATGGAAACGCCGAGCAGCCACCAGGGCATGTTGCGGCCGGAGAGAAAAAATTCCTCCATGTTCTTGCCGGCCTGCCGCGATACGCCGATGCCCACGGCCAGGGCAAAGAGGAAATATCCGGCAATGATGGCCCAGTCTAAAGTTGATAGATTCATTTCGTTTTGTGCTTTTCGTTAAGCAAGTATACCAAAGCTTATTGACAATTAATATTCCCCTTGCGCTCATTTTTGAATTCTCTGCTTTCCGATTATCTTTGTTTGTCGTACAACAGTTATGGTTCTTTGACGAATCCTGTGTTCCAAAGACCCTGCCTGCCAGCAAGCTGGCGAGCAGGCAGG
>CAYVVK010000831.1:0-2909 GCA_964454855.1 uncultured Phaeodactylibacter sp.
CCGGAGGCAGTGGAAAACTGCCGCCGGGGGCAACAACAAACCTTGACTTTTTCTCCAAATAAAATTAATTTGAGATTCGCGCTAAATGATGGAGTCATGAAGTTCTACCCCCAACAATTATTCCATATCTATAACCAGGGGAATAACCGCCGGGATATTTTCTTTACCGATGAACACTATCTGTTCTTCCTTTGGAAAATGAGAGCTTATCTGTTGCCTTTTGGCGAATTTATAGCCTGGTGCCTGATGCCGAATCACTTTCACTGGTTGTTCAACGTTTACCGAATAGAAATAGAGCGCCAGCGTCTTTGGGAACACGTTGACCAGGTGGAATATATGCGCCGCCTGAAAAAATATGGATCGAAAGCTCAGCCGGTTAATCGAGCCCGGAACAGGAAAGCCCGGGAAAGCCTCCCTGTCAGTTTAAATGAAGCCGTAGGCATATTGCAAAATGCCTACAGCCAAAGCATCAACAGGGAGAAAGAATGGACTGGCAGCTTGTTCCGTAAGGAATGCAAAGCTAAGGATGGCTGGATCGATGAATTCGTCTGCCTCACGAAACTCAATGGTAAACCGGACCCCCGTTTTCTGCCCGGCACTGATTACGCCTACCGTTGTTTTTGCTATATTCATGATAATCCTAAAGAGGCAGGCCTGGTAAAATGCAACACCGATTGGCCCTATTCCTCAGCCAGGGATTATGCGGGCTTGCGAAAGGGTACTCTTTGTAACCTGAAAGCAGGAAGGGGGTTGATGGAATTTTGGTAGTAGTACAGCGCCAGGTTGCGTGGCTTCAGCCTAAACCCTGAATAGAACCCCGGAGGCAGTGGAAAACTGCCGCCGGGGGGCAAGGCCAGGCTGCGGCTTCCCCGCCGCACCCTGGCTTCTGGCCAAAAACTCCTCCGACAATAGGAAATTGCCGCCAGAGGCCCGTATATTCCCTCAAAAATCCGGCTGAATGATAACCAGGTTTTATACTCTTACCCTCATTGCCCTGTTCCTTTCCATCTGCTTTAGCGTTTCTGCCCAAAGAAGCAGCAACTGCAAACCCGCCCCGCCGCCCTTCTCCGGTTATTCCTTCATCAGCCCGCTCATTCTGGACCCGGAGAAGAGGGCCGCTCCCTATTTTGTGGACTTCGAGGCCCTGGAGCGATATTATGCGCAGAAAGGAGACCCGCAGATACAGGGCAACCTTCAGGAGTGGCAAGAGCGCTTCTGTGACATTCCCACCATTCAGGAGATCGGCGTGGTGGTCTACCAGGCGTCTATTACCGACATGGAAATGATCCACTCGGCCATTCGCAGCCCTTCCCTGTCCTTGCCTTACCGGCTGGCGGAAAATGCCTTTGCCCTGCACCTGCGCCGGAACAAGTGCCTGGAAACCGTAGAATACCTCATCTTCGCCAAGGAGTGTGAACAGTTTGTGGTCAAAAGCGATGCCTGGAAAGATGCGCCGGCCACCAAACGCGACCGCATGCAGCGCCTCATAGAACGCGGGCTGGCTGAATTCCGCAGGCTGAAGTCCGACTATATCAAGCTGAGGTACGCCTATCAGATCATCCGCCTGGCGCACTACAGCCAACAGTACGAGCAGGTACTGGAACTGCACGACAGGCTGATGCCCAGGATCGCCAACGACCCCAGCATACTCGACCACTGGATCATGGGGCATCGCGCAGGCGCCCTGATGGCTCTGGGAGATAACGTAGAAGCCTCCTATCTCTTTTCCCGCATTTTTGAGGAGTGCCCCAGCAAGCGGGAATCGGCCTATCGCAGTTTTAAGGTCAAGAACGATGAGGAGTGGCAAAAGTGCCTGCTGCGCTGCCAGAACGACCAGGAGCGGGCCACGCTCTACGCCATCCGCGCCAATTTTCCCGACAGCAAGCTGGTGGTGGAAATGAAAAACATCTACCGCCTGGCGCCCACCAGCCCTTACCTCGACCTGCTGCTCATTGAGGAACTCCGAAAACTGGAGCGCCACCTCCTGGGCCTTTCCTTCAACGACAAACGCAGCCGCAACCAACGCTACTACCAAATTCCCGCTCCCAATGCCGGTGAGCGGGTGGTGGCCCTGCAGCTCTTCGTCAGCCAGGTACTGGAAGAAAGGCTCATCGATGACCTGGAACTATGGTGCCTGGCGGAAGGCTATCTGTACTTCCTTTCCGGCAACTACTACGATGCCCGGCAGGCCTTCAACATCCTGAAAAAAATGGGGCCGGAGCCCATCATCGGGGAACAGTTGGAAGCCTTCGAACTGGCCATGCAGATTAGCAGCTACCAGGAGGTGGATGACAGCATGGAAAACCAAGTGGCATACCTCCGCCGGATCAATGACACCTACGAGGCCTTCGGGGATTTTGAGGACTTCACCAACGACAAGATGGCGCAACTCTACCGCCAGAACAAAATGCCCGGCAAGGCCTTCCTCTTCCAGCACCCCCTGCGCGAACTCAAGCCCAACCCACAGCCGCAGATCGTGGAAGAACTCATTGGCATATGCCTCGAACCCAACCGCAACCGCCTGGAAGACCAGTTGGTGGCCCTTGGCGACAGTACCTTCCTCAATGAACTGCTGGACATCAAAGCCGCTTACCTGATGAACAACTACCAACTGGAGGCCGCCCTGGAAACCCTTAAGGGGATGGATAGGGTGGAATGGAATTATTATGGGGTCTTCAACCCCTTCGTGGACCGCATCAACGACTGCGTCCACTGCCGCCTGCCCAGTAACGTCACCGTTTACAACAAGGGAGAGATACTGGAACGCCTGCTCGACTTGGAATACCGCGCCCGGGCTCGCACGGGAGACCCAGGCCAGGACTACTACCAGATCGGCCTGGCCCTGTACAATATGTCGTACTTCAGCTACGCCTGGCGGGCTATGGATTACTACCGCAGCGGCGCCAGCC
>CAYVVK010000832.1:0-2906 GCA_964454855.1 uncultured Phaeodactylibacter sp.
GTCCAATCCCTGCGCGATTATTGCGCCAAGACCGGCTTCGGCAAGGTCCTGCTCAGCACCCACCTCCGCCTGAATAAGGTGGTCACAGTGTACGGTGCTGGGCACCGCTACATTGTCGCGGCCCGCCATCATAAATTGCAGCAGGGCCATCTGGGCAGTGGCGTCCTGCATGGCCACGCGGTCGGGGGCAAAGAAAACATAGTCTTTTCCGCGCGCATATTTCTGAAGGGGAGATTCCGGGTGGAGGTGCGTATAGAGGATCTTTTCAGTAAGGGTAAGCGGCCGGCCGAGGGTCTTTCTGGCTTCCGCCACTTTTTGGGGTAAGGCCTGGTAGACGGCCCTGATCATATCGAGATCGAAAGGCATAGTGTTAATTATTTTGATGTTTTAAGTTGTGGTCCGAAAAGGTCAACAAATGTACGATTTTTGGGGCATACTTAGTAAGCCCTCTCTAATATGAATGCCATGGGCCGAAATTTTGTTCTTTGGGGGATTTGAGTGGTTTTTTGGGATTGAGGTGTGAGGTTTTCCGGTATTACGGTTTTGCGGTGTCCGGGTTTTGCGGCCTTGTTTGCCGCGGAGCACCTATAGCCCGCCCCGCGGCCGATAAGCGCGAGCAAAATGGATCTTATGAAGGACTATCTTTTTACTTCTAGCCGCCTGGGCTTTCGCAACTGGCGCCCTGCTGACCTGCCGGCCTTCACCGCGCTGAACCAGGACCCGCAGGTTATGGAATTCTTCCCCGGGCTACTCTCCCCTGAGCAAACGGAGCAGTTCCATCAGCGCCTTATCCGGCACTTCGACGAGCATGGCTTCACCTTCTATGCCACTGATCTGCTGGAGAGCGGCCGCTTCATCGGCTTCATCGGTTTTGCCAGGGCCACCTTTGAAAGCTTCTTCACGCCATGTATCGAGATCGGATGGCGAACTCTACCCTTTTCCTGGGGCAAGGGCCTGGCTACCGAAGGCGCCCGGGCCTGCCTGGACTATGGCTTCCGGGAGCTGGGCTTTGAGGAAGTGTACTCCTTTACGGCGGTGGCCAATAAACGCTCGGAGCGCATCATGCAGAAAGCGGGGATGGAAAAAGTGGGGGAATTCGGGCATCCGCGGGTAGCGGAGGATAGCTGGCTGCACCGGCATGTGTTGTATCGGTTGGTTGATTGCCGCTAGGTGGCTACAGCCCGCCATGTGGAATAGTTGCCATGCAAATTCCACGGGGCCCGCCCAGCGGCTGGTTGACTGGGTGGGTTGGCAGGCAAAGCTAGTGCAGTCGGCAGTAAATAGTTGACAGTCGGCAGTCGAAATAATCAACGGGTTATCAATCTATTATAACACCAACTACCTGTCAATTAATTAACTCCCAAAGCACTAGATACTTTGCCGCCAATTTATAAAAAGAAAAGGGTTTATTGCCCGGGGCAGCATTCAGCTATTATTTTAGCTCTGGAGAAATGGCATCTGGAAAAAATGGAAGGGGCAGATGCCGGCTATCTGCAATACCGAGAAGCAAAATTGAATCTATGCCCGAATTCTCCAAGCTCGTCATCAAGATCGGCACCAACGTCATCGCCCGCGAAGACGGCCTGCTCGACCTGACCAACATCAGCCACCTGGTGGACCAGATAGCGGCCATCAAACAGGGCGGATCAGATGTAATTCTGGTTTCTTCCGGGGCTGTAGGCGCCGGCCGGAGCCTGTTCGAAGTGCCGGAAGGCATGAGCAGGGTGGTGCGGCGGCAGGTGCTCTCGGCCATCGGCCAGATACGGCTGATGGAGATCTACCGGCAGCTGTTTGCCAACCACGGCCTGTTCTGCGCGCAGGTGCTGGCCACCAAGGAGGACTTCCAGGGACGCACCCACTATATCAATATGAAGAACTGCTTTCAGGCATTGCTGCGCGATAAGGTGGTGCCCATCGTCAATGAGAATGATGTAGTTTCCGTAGATGAATTGATGTTCACGGACAATGATGAACTGGCCGGCATGGTAGCCTCCATGACCAATGCCCAGTCACTCATCATCCTGAGCAGCGTGGACGGCCTGCTCAGTGCGCCTCCCGGAGCGCCGGACAGCCGGGTCATTCCCACCATCGAGCCAGGTGATAAGCAGTGGCTGAAAGTGATCGCCCCTTCGCGTTCTTCTTTCGGCCGCGGCGGCATGCACACCAAGTTCCGCATCGCTCAGAAGGCGGCGAAGGTGGGCATGCCCCACTCGTCGGAGCCCGTCCCGCACGCCTTGAGCCGCCGCTGCCGGCCCGCTGCGCGAGACCGATGGGGGCGGCTGCCGTTGCGACGCGGCCGGGGCGGAGGGGTGACTGCTCCCCCGGCAAAGCCGGGGGCATCCAGGTGAGCCGCTCAAAGCGGCTGGACGGGGCCGCTCCGCGGCCCCTTGCGCCCCCCTACGGGGGGCAAGCAGTCGGTCAGCCCAACGTCAGCTGGTCCTGCTGCCGGTCCTCGTTCTCCTGGTTCTGGATGTACCGCCGGATCACCTGCTCGTCTCGGCCCACGGTGGACACGAAGTAGCCTCGTGCCCAGAAGTGGTGCCCCACGAAGCTCCGGCGCCTCTCGCCAAACTGTCGAGCGATGTGGATCGCACTCTTCCCCTTGATGTACCCCACCACCTGGGCCACCGCGTACTTCGGAGGAATCGAGATCAGCATGTGCACGTGGTCGGGCATCAGGTGCCCCTCCTCGATCTCGCTCTCCTTCTGTCGCGCCAGACGGTGGAAGATCTCCCCCAGGTGCCGGCGCAGCGTCCCGTAGAGGACCTTCCGCCGGTACTTTGGGATGAAGACCACGTGGTACTTACACTCCCATTCGCTGTGCTGTAGCTTCTTGTAGTTTGCCAAAGAACTCCCTCTCGCGATGCTTTGAGCGGCTCACGGGAGGGAGTTTCTCATACCGGAAC
>CAYVVK010000833.1:0-2904 GCA_964454855.1 uncultured Phaeodactylibacter sp.
CCCCGGTGAAGGTGTTGTCCATATATTCCAGACCTGCGGAAAAGGTCTGGCTGTCGGTAACGTCAAAGACAGCACGACCGGCAAAAAAACCTGGTTTTTCCTCAAATCCGTCATCGGGAAGCTTCCCGGATTCATCCCAGCCGTCCTTATGCCGCAACTCCCCGGATAGCAGAAAGCGGAAATTGTCCGTAACCGGTCCGCCGACAAAGCCGCTGCCCACGTACTCATCGGCTTCACCGCTGCGGTTAACCCCGTACTGACCGGTAGCTATGCCGGTCCATTTTTCAGGTGCTTTTCTGGTGATGATATTTATCACTCCGCCCAGGGCATCGCTGCCGTACAGAGCCGATGCCGGTCCGCGCACGATTTCGATACGCTCGACCATCACCGCAGGAATCTGGCGCAGGTCTATAAGGTCGTTGAATCCAAAGGCCAGCCGTCGCCCATCCAGCAACACCAGGGTATGTTTGCTGCGGGCGCCACGAATGCTGGGAGCCTCCACTCGTCCCGACTCACGGGAAAGTACCAGCCCCACAGCCGTTTCAAGAGCCTCAGCCACGGTCAGGGCATTCAGGTCCTTGATTTCCCGGGCCGTTATCACCTCGACTGCACCAGGTGCATCCAGGGTATTTTTGGCACCGCCTGTGGCAGTAACCACTATCTCGTTCAAATGTTGCGGCTCATCTTTCTGTTGGGCTCCTGCGTGTCCAACATTTATGGCTATCAGGCCCGTCACCAGTGTGATACCTATTTTCCTTTTCATTTTTTGCTCCTTTTTAACTGCATATGTCAAATTTATAAGGTTGCAGTACAGCTATTGGGTTACTTTCTGCCGCCTGCTTTCATGACGTAAATCCCGGATGTGACGGTCAAACTCTCCAGGCAAAATGTGCCCCCAGCCAATGAATGTGTAGATCTCTGGTTTTCCAAACAGGTCCACAAATGACCTTCCTGAGAATTCGCTGATAACCTTCTTCCTGTCTTTTTTTCGCTTTTTCTGCTCGGCTTCGGTAATGGTTCCGTTCTTGTGCTTTGACTTAAGCTCAAACCAGTCAGCAGGCCACAGCTTGTCTTGAAGCTTGATTGTTACAGCCTTCATTGTGGATTTGCGCAGAAATTGGAAATTGAAATTCTCAACCTCCATGGTGATACCTGGCGGTGGCCAGGTACGTTTGGATTTATCCTCACCCTTCATGAATAAGTCGAATAAATCCAAAGGCCCCCCTGCAGAGCTGGAAATGATGACCAGATCCTCCAGTTCCGGGGTTTCTTCTCCATAAAGGAGCTCCAGGCCATACCGTAGGGCCTGAAAGGCCATGGTTGCTCCCGGGCAGGCGTTGCCGTGAAAGTCGTAAACATCCGTCAGTCGGATGAGCCGTTCCTGCCCCGCTTGGACAACGGTAACAGGCGGAAGATCCATCACCGACGCCGGATATGGCTTGTTGTTGGCCGATACATTCCACGCCCCTGCAACCACCGCTAATCCAATTATCAATCCCATGCCGATTCTGGTTGCCATGGACGTTGCACTTCCTTGAATCCGTCTCACCAGATCCGTGGATTTCACCTTTTTCTTTGCAGCATTCATCCCGTATTACCTCTTTTATTTTACGGGACTTTAAGTCCTCTCGTTATTGCTCATGGCGCTCGAGACGCTCTCTATATGGTACGGCTTATGAAAGACAAAAGCCGAGTTTCTGTTCGACAAGGGACAACGATTAGTGTGATCTGTTCTGCTACCGCATTTTCAGCAAAATGCTGATAAACACAACAATTGGGCCCCTAATTTCAACTTGTACATCTTGTCCTTCAGCAGTAAACGCCGACATCTGTGGCAACGGCTCTCAAAAGCAGTACTGTTTTTTCGGCATTGATTGTGGTTTTTGGGTCCATTTTAACTACTCTTTAGATATTGCAACCAATCGCCGGCCTGGCGGCGGAAGGCGGTGATTTTTGCTGCCCGCTGAAAGGCGTTTCTAGCCTCGGCCGGGGCCTCCTGATGGTAGTGGGCCATTCCCTGCAGGAGCCATGCTTCACCCTGGATTTTTGTTGCCTCGCTTTTGGTGGCCCGTTGCAGGTGGGGGAGTGCCTCTTGCCATTCTTCCCGATGAATCAGCAGGCGTCCGAGTTTGAGGGAAACCGCCGGGTCACCGCCTTGCTTAAGCGCCTGGCGCAGGGCGGTTATCGCTTCGTCCTCCTCCCGTGCCAACTGCCAACTGTCGGCGAGCAGTTCGTAGTTGGCGGCGGTGGCCTGAACCTGGCCGCTACTTAAGGCTTGCTGCAGCACGAACGCCGCCTGCTGCGGCACTCCGGTGAAGAGACGCAGTCGGACCAGGTGTATGATCTCTTCCGACCGGTCGAGCAGGTTGTTGTGGTGGGCGGCGCCTAAGGCAGCAGTCGCCTTCTTCTCCTCTCCCAGTTGCAGATGAGCGGCGGCCAGTTGCTGCCAGTACTGCTTATTGTCGGGATAACGGGCCACGATTTCGCCCAGCCAGCGGCTCAAGGCAGGCCAATCTTCAGCGCCCTGCCCGGCGTTGATCAAGAGGCGGTACCATGCCTCTTCCGGTTCTTCTGCCGCGGTAATCGCCGCCAGCAGGTGGTCAATGGCCAGCCGGTATCGTTGGGCGGCCAGGTAGATCCAGGCCGTCTGCGCCAGCTCCCGGGGAGTGGGCGCATCTGCCCCGGCCCCACTGGTTGTCAACCAGGCTTCGATTCGTGTTACCGCCGCTTGCGGCCGCTCCAGCTCCAGCAGGAGTTGGGCCGTGTTATAGAGCAGTTGGCGGCGGATTTCCGGCTGTAAAGCGTCGTGAGCCAGCGCCGCATCGAAGGCTTCCAGGGCCGGTTCGGTC
Organism: uncultured Phaeodactylibacter sp.; assembly: GCA_964454855.1. GTDB lineage: Bacteria > Bacteroidota > Bacteroidia > Chitinophagales > Saprospiraceae > CAYVVK01. The sequence goes on from CAYVVK010000833.1 coordinate 2,850, forward strand.
CGTCCCGTTTCATAGAAGAGAAAACCTTGCAGCTGCCTGGCGGTGGCCACGGCCA
>CAYVVK010000834.1:0-2901 GCA_964454855.1 uncultured Phaeodactylibacter sp.
GCTACCGGAGCCGGCAAGGTGGTCAAAGCGGGCCGGGTGAGCGGCTATGGCAATCAGGTGATCATCGATCACGGCTTTGGCTATAAGACCCTTTACGCTCACATGAAAAGCATAGATGTGAAAGTGGGCCAGAAGGTAAGCCGCGGCCAGCAGATCGGCCTGGTGGGCAGCACGGGAACTTCTACAGCCCCGCACTGCCACTACGAGATCATTTACAAAGGCAAAAAAGTGAACCCCATACATTATTGCATGGACGGCCTTAGTGCGGAGGAGTATCAGGACCTGGTGCAGGCCGCTGAAATGTCTAACCAATCATTTGACTAAAGAAGAAAAAGAGATATACAGCTTATGCTGAAAAGATTTCCTTTTAAAAAAGGCTTCCTCTCCGGAAGTCTTTTTTTCATTACCGCACTTTCTGTATTGCTGGCCAGTTGTAATGGCTCGGCCGGCTCTTCCAAACCTCAGATCGCAGCATCCGTCCTCGATTCTTCCGTGCAGCAGGCCCGGGATACCATCGCGCCGCCGGAAGCGGATTCCAATACCGTTACGGTGAGCGCCGATCCCGAACCTCTGACGATCGTCGGGGTGGGAGACATGATGCTGGGCACCAACTATCCCTCCGCCGGCTACCTGCCGCCCAATGGCGGCCGGGGCCTGCTGGCCGATGTGGAAGAAATACTCCGCAGTGCCGATGTGGCCTTCGGCAACCTGGAGGGCACCATCCTCGATAAAGGGGGAACGCCCAAGCGCTGCAACAACCCGGACCTCTGCTACGTCTTCCGTTCGCCGGAAAGCTATGTGGATCATTTTGTGAAGGCAGGTTTTGATTTTCTGAGCATTGCCAACAACCACTCCGGAGATTTTGGCGCCGCCGGCCGGGCACGCACCAAAGCCGTGCTCGATGAAGCCGGGATCGCATACGCCGGCCTGGCGGGTACCGATGAATATGCCATCATTGAGCGCAATGGGGTGAAGTATGGCATGTGTGCCTTCGCTCCCAATTCAGGGACCGTGAGTATTCACAACCTTTCCAAGGCCAAAGAGATCGTCCGCAAACTGGAGGAATCCTGTGATGTGGTGATCGTTTCCTTTCACGGGGGGGCGGAGGGCGGCAAACATCAGAACGTGCCGCGCCGCCCGGAAACTTACTACGGGGAGAACCGCGGCGATGTCTATAAATTTGCCCATGCGGTGGTCGATGCCGGGGCGGATATCGTCTTTGGCCACGGTCCGCACGTGACTCGCGCCATGGAATTGTACAAAGACAGGTTGATCTGCTACAGCCTGGGTAATTTCTGTACCTACGGGCGGTTCAACCTTCGAGGAGCAGCAGGCATCGCTCCCCTGGTTTCCGTAACGGTAGACCGCGAAGGCGCTTTCCTCGGAGGGCAGGTTACGCCGGTCTACCAGCAGAAAACCCACGGCCCGAAGATCGACAGCCAAAACCAGGCGGTGCTGAAGCTGATCGAACTGACCCAACAGGATTTTCCGGAAACGGCCCTGTTGATCGGAAAGGACGGTAAATTATCAAAAAAAGAGTAATGGATCATTTGCGGATTGGCGAGGCAAAAATAGCTTATGAGGAGGAAGGCAAAGGTATGCCCATCGTGTTCCTCAACGGCATACTGATGAGCATTGCTTCCTGGCAGCCGCAAAGAGATTATTTTTCGAAAACCCACCGTTGTATCCTTCACGACTTTCAGGGCCAGTTGCTCAGCAGCAAAGGCCTGCCGCGGCCCGACATGCAGCTGCATGCCGAAGGCCTGAAAGCCCTGCTGGACGCCCTGGAGGTGGAACGGTGCCACCTGGTGGGCACTTCCTACGGCGGCGAGGTGGCCCTGCTTTTTGCCCATGCTTATCCGGAGCGGGTGCGCTCTATGAGCATCATCGCTTCCGTGAGTTATTCGGACGAGCTGCTGAAGAAACAGGTCACACTCTGGCGTGACCTGGCGGGTGTATCCGCAGGCCTGCTCTACGATGCCCTGGCGAGCTTTTCCTATTGCGCCGACTTCTTTTTGAAGAATCCCGAATATATAGAATCCCGCCGGCAGAAGTTCCTGGAATTGCCCGAAGATTTCTTCCCTTCCTTCCAGCAGCTCTGCGATGCCTTTCTGGCCTTTGAATTCGGGCCGGATAAGTTGCAGCAGATACAGTGCCCTACTCAGCTCATCGCCGCAGAGGAAGACATCCTCAAGCTGCCGCGCTACAGCGAGTACATGGCGCTGCACATCCCGGGCGCCCGCCTGAAAACCATAAAAGGGGCGGGCCATGCGGTGGTGATGGAGCAACCGGAGCGGATTAACCGGGTAGTGAGCAGCTTCATCGAAAAATTGTAGGGCTTTCCCGCCAATTCCTTAACTTCGGGATCATCGCTCGTTACCACTATGAAAGATACTCCTGCAAGAACACGGAAATACTGTCCCAACTGCCACTACCCCTTGCCTTCCTTTGGGGAGTATTGTTCTAATTGTGGCCAGAAGTATACCGACGGTAAGATCAATGTCTGGAGAATGGTGGGTGACTTCCTGGAGTCTGTCTTGAATATCGACTCCAAGATCTTCCGCACCATAGGCGGCTTGTTTGTTCCCGGCAAGCTTACCGCAGCCTATTTTAAAGGCCGGCACAAGCGTTATATTCCGCCGCTGCGCCTGTTCTTCGTTATGGCGGTGATCCACTTTGCGGTGCTGGGCTTCATCGCTCTGGATGATGTGGAGGAGCAGATCATGAAGCAGGTGGAAGAACAACGGCAAACGGCTCATTCCCTGGATTTTCGGGAAAAGATGGATTCTGCCCGGCTGAAAGTAGAAAGTGCTTTTCCCAACGAACCGGTGGTGCAGATCGTCGCCAGCGGTGCGCTCTATCGCCGCGAAAAGAGCCGTTGCCGAGCATTCCTATAATGCG
>CAYVVK010000835.1:0-398 GCA_964454855.1 uncultured Phaeodactylibacter sp.
TGATTCCGTATTTCAAGCTATACAGCGCAGCCTTTAACCGCGCTAAACACATACGCGGCTTTAGCCGCCACGCGGCAAGTCAAGGCGCCAGTCGTTCGATCCCCCACTGGCCATCTTCCTGAAGGGAATACAGAAAACGGTCGTGCAGGCGGTAGGGCCGGCCCTGCCAGAACTCAAAGCTATCGGGCTTGACGCGGTAGCCGCCCCAGAAGGAAGGCAGGGGCACCTTCTGGTTCTGGAATTTGCGCTTCAGCTCATCGAATTTGGCCATCAGCAGCTGGCGGGAACCGATCACCGAGCTTTGGTTGGATACCCAGGCCCCGATCTGGCTGCCCCGCGGGCGGCTGAGGAAATACTTCAGCGATTCGGCGGCGGAGATCAGCTCGGTGGTGCCGGTA
>CAYVVK010000835.1:408-2896 GCA_964454855.1 uncultured Phaeodactylibacter sp.
GTGCACCTGCCGCTCTAGTTCCTGCCAGTAAAAAAGCAAAGACACCCGGGGGTTGTTGGCGATCTGTTTGGCCTTGCGGCTTTCGTAATTGGTAAAGAAGGTCAGGCCATCCTTATCGAAATACTTCAGCAATACGCTGCGCTGGAAGGGCTGGCCGTTTTCGTCTACCGTGGCCAGGCTCATGGTATTGGCGGTGGCCACCTCGCTCTTCAGCGCCTGTTTGAACCATTCTTCAAACTGGAGAAAAGGGTCATCATTAAGGCTTTCGCGTTCGAGGCCTTCGCGGGTATATTCGTCACGTAGAGCGGCAAGGTCCATCTAGGGCTGCGGTTTGATTCGAAGCGTAAACCTAAGACAAAAGTGGGGGATTGGCAAGTAATTGCCGCCGCCGGCTCGTCTCAGCCGGCAATTTCCTGTTGCCGGCTGAGTTCCAAAGTGTATTTCAAGGAGAGATGATCTTTTCATCCCCCACCGGCTCCAATTCTTCATCGGGGTAAAGCAGGCCTTTGTCAAAACTGTCAAAGCGGAATTCTTTAACGCTTAGCTGGTGCAGGTACTTACTTTCTTTTTCACTCGGATCGTTAAGGAATACGGACTGCAGGAAAGGGATCTTAACGCCTTCGATAGTTCTCCAGCCGCTGTAATGTATAGTGCCGTAGAAGGTTTTTGGCCCTGGCAGGTAATTGTCGCGAATGGTATAGCTGGCGTACTCGATAAGTTTACTTTCCGGGTGGATGTACAGCACATATTGGTCGTGTTCCTGGTGAGGTTCCACCTTTTCCCAGCTGGCAAATACCAGTTCGTAGGTTTGGCCCTTCAATTCGCGCTGCCCCATATAACTGACGACGGGTACGTGGCGCAAACGGCCCGGCAACTCGAAGAAATACTGCAGCGCCGCCAGTATAAAGGTGATGGATCCATCCGCCTTTTTCTGGAAAGTAAGGGAGCCTCCCGGCTTCTTCTCATAATACTGCCAGGATTGCAGGCCGGCGGTAAAGCCCTCTTTTTTCCCTTCCAGTACCTCAAACTGCCCGTCGAAAGTACCAATGGCGTAGCGCAGCCGGATGGGTACGTCATTTACCGGCCAGGGGTTACCCATGCGGCCCATCAGGCCCTTCCAGTGGTCGGTGGCCACTACCTCGTACACTTCGTGCTGAGCGAGCTTGTCGAAACCCTGGGCCAGCCAGGCTTCCTGCAGCAGCGCGCGGCCCTTTTCTTCCATTTCGCTGGTAACACCCCGTTCTTTGAGGGATTCATTGCGCAGGTCCGCCAGCCCGCAGGATTGAAGAAATAAGGCGATAAGGGCGGCGGCCCAGAATGGTTTAATCTCCATAATAAGTAATTTTTAAATTAGACCGGTTTGTTTAGTTGAGGGTGCATCTAAATATAGTATCTCTCAGTTCTGTTTTTCTCTTACTCACGAACCTGGAAGTCCGCGCTCCTGTTAAAGCGGCAAAGTAGCATCAGGCCCTGACAAAATCGAAGGCCATCTGAAAAGTGAGGTTCAGCGGCCCGATATCGCGCATCATCTTGGAGCGGGTGAGTGCTCCGAAGAAGGAGGTGTGCATGAACTCCGCCAGTTCCTGTGCCGGATAATCTTTCCTGATCTCCCCTTCTTCTTGCCCTTCCAGGATGCAGGCGGATAGCGTTTCCATCCAGCGGCTGAACTGCTGATGGGCTTGCCGGGCAATGGGTTCACTGTTTCCCCCCACTTCGCTGCTCATGTTATTCAGCAGGCAGCCCTGCCGGCAATCCTCATCGGCATTGACGCCGATGACGAAGCGGTAGAAGTTTTCCAGCCGCTGAAGCGGGGAGCGGCTGTGGTTGTCCAGATAGCGGTGCATGTGCGACAGCATGGTTTCACTGTAGTACTCCAGCAGGCGCAGGCCAAACTCCTCCTTGCTGCGGAAAAAGTTGTAAAAGGAGCCCTTGGGAATGCCGCTCGCCTTCAGAATGTCATTGATCCCGGTATGGTGATAACCCTTTTCCCGGACTACATTCATCCCGGCTTCCAGGATCTCTTCTATGTCGTATTTACGGTTCATAAGATTTAATTAGACCAGTCGGTGCAAATATGAGTTATTTTTTTGTGCTTTTCAATAGGGAAGAGGGTTCTCCTAATGAAGATGTCGCGACAAAGACAGGAAACTCACCTTCGGGGTATAAAATACTTTGGCAGAGTGCTAAAAAAAATCCCTTACTTGGGAAAAAGCCGGGTCACCGTGCTGTCTAAGTAAGTAGGCGGACAGAACAATTTAACCCAGGCGGGTTTCGCTGCGCTCAACAATCTGCCCGGAACGCTCGAGAATAAAGCGTTTCAGGCTCTGCTTTCGAAGCAGTATAAGTAAACTAAATCTGTCCGCCTACTTATTAATGCCTTGAAAATAACTTCATCATTTGCCCTCTCCAGAACCACTCTGAATCCCCTTGCAAGGCAGGGCTGTTAAGTTCTTTGAAAGAGTTATATTAGCGCCAAATCTTATTTGGT
>CAYVVK010000836.1:0-236 GCA_964454855.1 uncultured Phaeodactylibacter sp.
AAGAACAAGGGCTCGGCTTCGATGACCTTAAAAGTAAGCGTATCTACAGTGGGCCGGTTACAGGAGTTGTTGACGGTGAGGAAGATATTATAGGTGCCGGGATCGTCAAAATCAATGACGGGGCTTACGATATCGGTGGCCGTGAGCCACTCGAAGCCGTTGTGGGTGGCCGGCGTCCACTCATAATCGATCTGATTTTGAGACATACTGCCGTCGAGGTTGACCACTCCGCCGTT
>CAYVVK010000836.1:246-1986 GCA_964454855.1 uncultured Phaeodactylibacter sp.
CGCCGTTCAGGCCGAGGCAGACGATATAGGGTTCTTCGTCGCTCTGTACGCCGGCTACCGGGCGGCCCTCTGCCGTAGCATTGGGAATAACCACCAGGCGCCGGGTAGATTCATCCATCCCACAGGGATTCTCCACGGTTTGGGTGATCATGAAGGTTCCCGCCTGGTTGTACTGATGGCTGAGTGCAGTGCCAATAGGCGAGCCGTCGCCATAGTCGAAGCTGATGTCCAGCTCCCTTTCCGGGCAGGCGGCGTCTATGAAATTGGCCACATCTCCAATGCAGATGGTATCGCTTTCCGGAGCAAAGATGGAGATGGGCGGATTGCGGAAGATGACCCGCGAGCCGTTAAAGAGGGGAAAGTCCGAACCGTCGGTGAAGGTTTCCAGGCCGATGTTGAAAGCGATCTCAAATTCACAGGAGCCATAGAACTCGCTCAGGCCGTACTCATGAAACTGGTCTTCCGGATCATCGCTGCCGGCCACCACGGTGGGCGGGCTGTTGTCTCCCCAGTCGATCATAAAACTATCGATCTGGGCGGTAAAGTCAGGGTCTACGGTTATGGACACGCACAGGCCGAAATTGGAATCATCTACGCATATTCGCTGCACGCCGTCGCAGGAGGCGACGGTAGGTTCCTGAGCACGAAGCACCAGGGTGCTCAGGGCGGCTAAAGCAAAAGTCAGTAAGGCCCTCAATTGCATAAGGCAATAGTTTTCACGGATTAATCAATGTATTAGCTGGCACGGCTCGGCCAGTTGGTGTGCACCAACTCAGTTAAAGCCGGCTAAAATTTTGGTATCCGGGCTGAAATTATCACTTTCAGGCCACATCCTGTATCAAGGGTTAGAGTACTGAAGAGGTAATGGGGTAACGTCAAGCGTGTTGAACCAGGCAATAAAACTATCCGAATGAAACCTGTTAAGTATTTGTAATGCCAATCGTATCGGCGAGTTAAAGATAGGATTACCTTCACTGATACCCCAAGAATTCGGCTGCAATTTATGTTGAGCAGCAAAGTAGAACGGGAACGGTAGGCTTTAAGAAAGGAAAGGCGCACCTGGACAAGAAAGCGGTGGCTCTACAATGTTAAACTGACAGTTCATCATAGGTGAACACAGCCTCATATCCTTTCACCTGGAAGTACTGCCGGCTGGCTTCCGCGGGCCGCTCACTGAGTGCCATGACGAAATCGCCTCCCCAGGCGCCCAGAGATTTGACGGCCCCGGGGAAGTTGGGAAAATACTCGCTCTTCACCCGGGGCAGCCCGAGGGCTTCGCCAATCAGTTGTTCATGAGCTTCCATGGCCTGAGCGGCCTCATCCAGGCTGCGCGCCTGCAGGAATTCCATAGTCAGGCGGCTGATGGCCTCCACCTTCCGGGAGGCATCCTCTACCACCTGCCGGTAGCGGGCGATGCCCTGCCGGCTGTCCTGCTTCTGCCCCAGGTACACAAAACAAAGATGAGCTGCGAAGGGAGGCACAAAGGGGCACTCCACGAAATGGGCCCTGCCGTTGCGGCGCTGAAAAAGCACCGGATGGCGGGCGCGGGCACAGGCCACATCATAACCCGAACCGCCAAAGGTATCGGCCAGCAGGCGGAAGGGGTCGACTTCCGCCCATTCGGCCAGGGCGGCCACCAGGGTGGAACTGCTCCCCAGGCCCCACTGCCGTGGAAAACTCAGCCGGGTTTGGAAACGAAGGTAAGGCTGCTTCTGAAGGAAGCCCGGGCGTTGTTTCTCT
>CAYVVK010000836.1:1996-2896 GCA_964454855.1 uncultured Phaeodactylibacter sp.
CCCCTTAAACAGGCCCTCCAGGCGGCGGCCTACAGATGAGCTTCCCCCACCCAGGAAAGCGCCGGTAGCGGAGAACTCCCCTTCAAACCAGGGGTGCCCCTCATGGTCCAGGCTCAGCCAGTAGTGGCAGTCCAGGCCGGGCTCCGCCACCACGGAGAGTTCCTGGCCGTAGCGCACCGGAAGGCCGAGGGCCAGGGCGCCGTCGAGCACAAAATATTCTCCGGTAAGGAGCAATTTGCCATTGGTGTAGTATAGCTTTTCGATGAGTCTGAGTTTTAAATGTCTTTCCCTGGCCTTTGCGTATGGCGGCAATGCCTCGAACCTTTATCAAATACGAGCGAAGCGGCTGATGAGTAGACCTTCAATCCATTCCCTCACAGGCGGCCTCCTGCTCCCTGCCTACTGAACTGCCCTACGCCAAACTCCCTCTCCTCTCCCGGAACAACTTCAAAAACTCCCGCACGGCCGTGAAGGAAACCACCTGGCCCTTAAAGTACTCTATGGCTACCTTAGCCTCTTTTTCCGTGGCTTCGAGGTGGTTGAGGATATTCATGAGGTGCATCTTCATATGGCCTTTCTGAATGCCGGTAGTGACCAGGGAACGAAGGGCGGCAAAGTTCTGCGCCAGGCCGGTAGCGGCAATGATCATCATCAGCTCTTCGGCGCCGGGGTTACCCAGCAATTCCAGCGCTCGGCGGGCAACGGGGTGCAGGCGGGTCAGCCCCCCTACCGTACCCAGGGCCAGCGGCAGGTCGAGCCAAAAGCGAAAACGGCCGCCCTCCAGGCTGCAGTTGCTGAGGCTGCGGTACTGGCCGTCGCGCGCGGCGTAGGTATGCCCGCAGGCTTCCACGGCGCGACAGTCATTGGCGGTGGCCAGCACCACGGCGTCCACGCCGTTGA
>CAYVVK010000837.1:0-2892 GCA_964454855.1 uncultured Phaeodactylibacter sp.
GCTTCTGCCCGCCGGAGAGGTTGACGCCCTTCTCCCGGATGCTGGATTCAAAGCCGCTGGGCAGTTGAGCCACCACCTCATTGAAATGGGCGATGCGGCACACCCGGCGCACCTCCTCCTCACTGAAGGGCAAGCCCAGCGTAATGTTGTACCAGATGGTATTCTCAAAGATCTCCGGCTCCTGCGGAAAGAGCGTCACCCGGCCGGAGAGCTGCCCAATGTCTTCCAGTGCCTGGCCGTCCAGCTGCAGCTCCAGGCCCGCCTCGGGCGCGTACAGCCCCCGAAGGATGGCCATGAGCGTACTTTTTCCGCTGCCGCTCTCCCCGATGAGCGCGATCCGCTTGCCGCGCGGTATCGTCAGGCTTACCCCCGACAGGCCCTGTACTTGTTCCCCGGCGGCTGCCTCTTCGCTATGCGTGAAATGAAGGTTGCCCACCTCCAGGATTTTCCATTCTTCCGGCAGGCTGTCCTCCGTATCCGGCAGGTGGTGGCGCTCGTAGGCCTCGATGATGTTTTCCGCCGTGGTGACGTCGGTATGGAAGTGCACCACCTGCGTATACTGCCAGGCCATATTGTGGAATACGCCGGTGAAGCGCTCCACATAGGCCATGAGGGTGACCAGGGAGCCGATCAGGAAAGTCTCACCGGGCGTCCAGTTCTGATAGATATAGCCCACCAGGATGACGCCGTAGATGAGCGCCACGCAGAGGTCCATGGCAAACCACTTCCACTCATTGACGATCACCTTGCGGCGGAAGGGCGGAAAAACCTCCCGTATCCTTCCCAGCAGGCCGTGCTCCATGCGCTTTTCCAGGCGCAGCGTGATCACCGTGATGATGTTGGAGAGGCTGTCGAAGAGGGTGGAAGAGACCACATGCTCCTTTTCGTTCACTTCCCGGGAAGCCTCGATGAAGGGCTTGTCGAACTTGAGCAGCATATAGATGACTCCCACCCCCAGCACCGCGGCAATACAGCCGAAGAGCGGCGAGAAGTAGATCATGGCTGCGAAGGAGAACAGGAAGCTGAAAAAGGTATTGATGTACATAAATCCCGTGTCGAAGAAGGTCTTCAGCGCCTCGTAGGCCTTGCGGATACGGTTGATGGTGGAGCCGCTGTGGTGGTCCTGATGCCACTTCACCGGCAGGTGCAGGGCCTTGTGGTACAGTTCCTGCAGGAAGTTCTGGCTCAGGCCGAAGGCCAGCTTTCGCTCCATCACCCGGGCCGGGCCGTGAAAGCCCCAGTCGATCAGGCGCAGCAGAAAATAGGCGCCGGCGTATATCCAGGCGGAGTACAGGATGTTCATGCCCTGTTTCTGTATCTCATTGATAAACACGCCCCAGATCACTGGCTTGAGCGCCACCGCCAGGTTGCTCAGCAGGAAAAGCGTGTACACCAGCAGGTAACGCCGCCGCTGCTCCCGGGCGTAGTGCCAGGCGGTGCGCAGCAGGGACAGATACGGGTTTTTCCAGATCGGGTTCTTTATGCTCATTACGGAAAACCTTGGAAAGGTAAAAGGCAAAATGCAAAAGCTAAAAGGTAAAAGTGGGCTGCCGCAGCGCTTCCCTTATGGTGGGAAGCCGCAATGCCCGCTACAAAGTGCTTCGCTGGTTTGCCATAGACTTAAGCATAACCATGAGACAGGCTGAACCGTTCCCGGGTGGCGAAAAAAAGATTAGTACCATAGAGTTCCGTTCAGGGGGCTCGCAAAAAGCTGCTTCAATCAATCCCATTGGCTCCCCCCTCTATGCCCACTATCCCGTGGGGATCTAATATCTGCAGATTTAAGCATTTGCGATTCAGGCATTTACTACGTCAGTCGCTTCGCTCGTGTCGGATTTAGGATTTGGCGCAATGCCCATGGCCCATTCCCGAGGAGCGTAACGCCGGTAGCCATGCGATCCCTTAGGGATCCAATATCGGTAGCAACCAGGCCACCAGCCTTGCCCCCCAATCCCGTAGGGATTTAATATCGGTAGTCAAACATAGATCATCTTCCGCGTCATCCCACCATCGATGATAAAATCCTGCCCCGTAATGAAGCCCGCCTTTTCCGAGAGCAGGTAGGCTACCATGTGGGCAATATCCTGCGGCTCGCCGATGCGCCCCACCGGATGTTGCCTGTGATCTTCCTCGCTCCATTCCACCTCCTTTCGCTCGCTTTTCTTTTGATAAGGCGTGACATCTATCCAGCCCGGGCTGATGCTGTTGACGCGCACGGCCGGCCCCAGGCTCATCGCCAGGGCGTGCGTCAGCGCCAGGATGCCGCCTTTGGAAGCCGAGTAGGCCTCCGTATTCGGCTCCGACATGTAGGCCCGCGTGGAGCAGATGTTCACAATGGCGCCTCCGGTGTTTTGCAGGTGGGCCGCGCAGTATTTGGCGCAGAGGAAAGCGCCCGTCAGGTTGGTGCCGATCACACGGTTCCACTCCTGCAGGCTGAGCTCGATAATGGGCTTGTTGATGCTGAAGCCGGCATTGTTGACCAGGGCATGGAGCTGCCCGTATTCCGTCAGCGCCGCCTCCACCGAGCCCCGCACGGCCTTTTCGTCCGACACATCGCAGGGGATGAACTTCAGGCCTTCTATGGCGGCCTCCGCCTCCCGGCCCGCTTCCTCGTCGCGCTCGAAGATGACGGCCTGCCAGCCTTCCTGCTGCAAAGTTCGGGCGGTTACCCTGCCTATGCCCTGGGCGCCGCCGGTGATAATAACGACTTGATCTTTCATAGAAACAGATTTATTTTTTTGCCAGAGTCTCAACAATTACAGGCGCTAAGCCCGGACATTTTTCAAATACCAAAAAAATTTTCTGGAAAATCACGCTCCCTATTGACTTGAATCAGTTTTTTTTTAATATGCATTTCATATCCACTAAGATAAACAACACAACAGCATACCC
>CAYVVK010000838.1:0-2882 GCA_964454855.1 uncultured Phaeodactylibacter sp.
ATACTAAAATTTTCAATTATGGAAAACATATTTTTGTTCAACTTTTTCGGCCCTGAAATGCTGGTGGTGTTGTTTGCCATACTGCTGCTTTTTGGCGGCAAGAAAATCCCGGAACTGATGCGTGGAATCGGAAAGGGAATCCGCGAATTTAACGCTGCCCGCTCTACGCTCGAAAGCGAGCTGAAAGAGGGCATACGCGAAGCTGAAAAGAAAGAAGTCGAAGAAAAGAAAGGTGATAATGCTTGACATTTGCCTGTTCCTTTCTATAGGAGGCAGGAGAAACAACTTTTCAATACGAATAAAAAAGCCAGGGCGGACATCCGTTTGCCCTGGCTTTTATTTTCGGCTCACTTATGTAGGTTGACAGAAAATGTAACCCAGGCGGGTTTCGCCATGCTCAACAATCTGCCCGGAACGCCTGAGCATAAAGCATTTCAGACTCTACTTTCGAAGCAGTGTGAGTAAACTCAATATGGTCTCCCCCCTACTTATTTCTTGCGCTTGAAGAAGCCTCCGAGTATTTTCATGCCCATGCCGGCCACATCGTCTACGATACTGCCGTCGCCGTCGGCATCCAGGAAACTGGTGACGAGGTTCATAGTGGGGTTCTGCTGTTTCTGCGCTGAAACGGTGCCGGAGAGCAGCGAAGCGATCCCTGCCATATCCAGGCCCTGTTCGCGCTTGGCCTTCCCGAGAGCGCCCATGACGACCGGGGCGAGCATAGTCATCAGGCTGCCGGTTTTACTGGAATCCAGGCCGGAGAGCTTGCTGATCATTTCTACGGCTCCGCTCTGCCGGTCTCCGAGGGTGTGCCTGACGATACCCTCGCCATTCAACATGCGGGTGTTGTCTACCTGTTTCTGGCCGGTTATCATAGCGGCCACATCTTCGAGGATGGAACCGTCGTGATCGCGCTCCAGCGCCTGGTCAATAGAACGCGCACCATCTGTAGAGGAGGCATTGCGCGCCAGCGCCCCCATGAGGGTGGTAACAATACCGGAAGCTGCGGCTGCCGTTTTTTCCTTGTCGGCTCCACCGATCTGTTGGCTGAGTTGATCTACAAGCCCTTCGGAGATCGATCCTTGCAGGAGGTCCATTAAATTTGCACTCATGTTTTTATTTTTGCTGATTATTGTGAATATTCGGATTTAGCAGCCCATCTATTTAGCTGGGACGGAAGCCCGGGGAAAAAGTAACATCAAAAAAACTTTGGTTCTTTGACAAGTCCTGTGTTCTAAAGACAGCTTTCGTCAAAGAAGAAGAACTTTTTACCCCTTCCCCGCTGTTTTCAATGGAAAATAAGAAAAATTCTCCTATGTGGAAAGGACTTCAGGAAATGTTGCTGTGGCTTAATGGCGAAGAGAAAACTTCCAGCCCCGAAGAAGCCTCCATGGCCAGCGTCGTCAAACTGGCGGCCATCTCTGCGGTAGCCACTATCCTGCACCACAGGATACAGGAGAGCCATGACTCGGATGAAGATACGCCCCGGCCTGGGGCAGCTGGATAGGGATTTACATTGCTATATTGTTAGCCCGCCATTCTCAGAAAGAAAGATTGCTTTAATACTTGCCTGTTTGCAGAAACGTTTTAACTTTGAGGATCAAAGTACTTTTATGACACAAAATTATAACCGCCATTTTGAAGCCCTGGCCGAGATTCGCTCTTTGATGGAGCGTTCTTCCCGCTTTATATCGCTGAGTGGCCTTTCCGGTGTGGCCGCGGGTTTTTGGGCCTTGCTGGGTTCCATTGCCGCCTATGTGTATTTGGGCATAAGCCCCTTGGCAGGCAGGCCTTTTTACTCCCAGCAGGCCATGCAGGGGGAGAAGTGGGGGCTGGACTACGTCAGCTTTTTTCTTTTGGATGCGGGGCTGGTACTGGCACTGGCAATCGGCAGCGGCATTTACTTCACCACCAGAAAGGCCCGCCGGAAAGGGCAGCCCATCTGGGGCCCGCTGACGCAACGGCTGCTGCTCGGCCTGGCCCTGCCATTGTTTACAGGGGGCATTTTCTGCCTTGGCCTGGCCTATCACGGGCTGCCGGGGCTCATCGCTCCGGCAACTCTCATTTTTTACGGCCTCGCGCTCGTTAACGCCAGCAAGTATACGCTAAGTGACGTCTTTTACCTGGGCATTATGGAAGTGGCCCTGGGCCTGGCTGCCCTCTTCCTGCCCGTCTACGGGCTGGAATTCTGGTGCATGGGTTTCGGCCTGCTGCACATCCTGTACGGCACAATGATGTATTATAAATATGAGCGGGCAGTATGAAGGAGATCCTCACCAAACTAAACCAGGCCTTTGACCACCGCGTCCGCCTGGGCATCATGTCCATTCTGATGGTCAATGATTGGGTGGAGTTCAATATGCTGAAAGATACGCTGGACCTTACCGATGGCCGCCTCGCCAGCCACATCAAAGCGTTGGAAAAGGAACAGTTTATCGAGGTGCGCAAACGCTTCATCGGCCGCAAACCCAATACCTCCTACCGGGCCACCGAGGGTGGCAGAAAGGCCTTCGAAAGCCACCTGGATGCGCTGGAAAAACTATTGAATAACGCCCGGGAATGAAATTTCGGTTTTTTTTACCCATACACTTTGAAATTCAAAGTAATTTAATTTAAATAAAATTCCGTGGAGTATAAAATGGCCTGCGAAGCAGCGCGCCTTTACCACGAAAAGATCAGCCGGCCGCTTTGACAGTCCGAACAAAAACGAGATACAACAGCAGCTCTGAGCTGGCGCTCCTGGAATTGGGCCGACAGGCGAAACGCACGGTTTTTCGCCGAAAGCCCCATAGAATGATCCCCCCTCACCGGTTGTCTTTCTAGTGCGGTCGGCAGTAAACCCCGGTACGGGCCCGTATGGGCAGTTGACAGTCGGCAGTCGA
>CAYVVK010000839.1:0-2878 GCA_964454855.1 uncultured Phaeodactylibacter sp.
CACTGGTAGACATGGCTGGGCCAATGGGGGAAGCGCCGTCCGGGCTGAAGCGGGGCTGCACCTCGTAGGCCAGGCCCTGCCGCAGGGGTGTGGCTTCCCCGCCGCTGATGGGCATGGTGTAAATATCGCCCAGCAGGTCGAAGGCGATGGTTTTTCCATCGGGGCTGACGTCCAGGTTCATCCAGGTGCCTTCACGGAGTTGGAGGGTAGCCTCCTCATACTCCCCCGGCGGGTTATTGACGTCCCATTTTTTGTCTTCTTCTTTTTGGGCAAATGTGCTGCCGGCCAGAGTGAAAAAGGCCAGCATCGCTATTATCAGTTTTTTCATTACTGCAGTATTTGGTTAGAAGCTGCGAAATAACGAAAAAACCGGGGAATTAACGTCAGGATCTGGTAATTCCAGGGCCTATTGGCAATTTTTGAACCGGAGGTGGTAATTCCTTTGCTTCGTTTAACCTAACTAAAGAGAGCAAAGGCCAAAACACCTCTGCTCTCTTCAGGGGTGGGGGAAAACGAGGTGTTTTGTCAACCAGCCGCCGGGCGAGTTGTAGCAACCAGGCGGCAATCAACCCACCTTCGCTCCGGCTTCGGCGGGCGAAGCAAATCAGCCATAAGCCAGACGGCGATACCACCGAAGTACCACCACCCGGCTTACCCGCCAGAGGTAAACGCCCCGTTCCCGGCTCCAGGAAAAGGCGATCTTCCCATAGCGAAAAGCAAATCGGGCAAACAGGATGATCTTCTCCTTCCACCAGGGCCAGCGATACTGCCGGATGGTGTCGATGTGGGCGATCAGCAGGAAGAAGAAAGCTTCGAACAGCAGGGCGCCGATGAACACCTGCCCGGGGTTGAGGCTTTGGTACCAGAAGGTGTTCAGGCCAATGCCCAGCCAGGTGCCATACAACAGCACGAAGTGCACTTCATAGATGACCAGCGTCTCACTGCCGATGCGCAGCAACAGCCTGGGAATGTTCTCCCACAACTGAGCGATCCAGATGAAGAGGGCTACGGCTATGAACACATGGCCGAGGCGCCAGAGCAGGAAGTTGAAAATGGCATGCTCGTAAAAGCCCTGCAGGCCGGTTATTTCATAAAGCTGTTCCAGGCTCCAGGAGGAATGGTAATGGATGAGGATGCCGGAAAAGAGCAGCCCCAGGGGCAGCAATTGGCCGAAGGCCCACTGCGGGCGGCGATTTAGCGCGTAACCCAGCACCCCGCCCAGCATAGCATACCCTACCCAGGGAATGGGAGTAAAGACCGAGCCGTTGACATTGCTGAAGTAGTTTTCCAGCACCAGTGGCAGGAAGCTCCAGTCGGCATTCTTGAAGTCAAAATGGAAGTAGAATACCAGAGACCCGCCAATAAATAACAAGAGCGGATAGGAGGCCCTCAGGTACCGGCTCAACGCAAATACGCCGATCAGCGACCACAGGGCCAGGCCGATGCAGTGCAACACATCCACTGCAAACATGTCCGGATAAATGTCGAAGGCCAACAGCCTGGGGAAACTCATCCTAAGCACATAGCCAATGACGATGAGCTCTGCACCGCGGCGCAGCCCTTTCTTAACCCGCCCATTATCCCGGAAAGGACGCTCGTCCCGCATCAGTAAGAAAACGAAGATCAGTCCGCTGGCGAAGAAGAAGATGGGAGCGGTCATGCCCCGCATGAACAGCCAGGAAGAGTATATGATATTATCGGGGTCACGATAGGATACATCCAGCAGGGTATCCGTGAAGTGGCCCTGAAGCATCATCAGGATGGCGAAGGCGCGCAGCAGGTCGATGAAGGTAATGCGGCGCCCGGCGAAGAGAGCAGATGACATTTTTAATCTTTATAGTGTATGATCGATATTATACCTTACCGTAGAAAAGGTGGAAACCACCCTGCGGGCAGATAAGTTTCCCGGGACATCCTGTTTTATGGCTTTGCCTAAAGTTTAGTGGTTAGGTGAGATATGCTTGGGTAATGTACTGGATGACACTTACTTACAGGTCAAAAGTAAATAAAATTTATGGCTCAGGTAAGTAAGGAGCTAAAAAAATATCAATTTCATACTGCTTTTAGCCGCCGAAGCACTGCCCACTGCCTCAAGAACGCAGATACCGATAAGCCTCGCTAAGGCCCCTGGTAATATCTCCGGCCACCATAGCGTCCTGCCCTTTTTCGCGGGCTGCCAGGTCACCCGCCAGGCCGTGGAGGAATACCCCCAGCACCGCCGTTTCGAAGGGCGTATATCCCTGCGCCAGTATGCCGGTGAGGATGCCCGTAAGCACATCGCCGCTGCCCGCCGTGGCCATGCCGGGATTGCCGGTGGAGTTGAAATAGCAGCTGCCGTCCGGGCAGGCCACGCAGGTGTGCGCGCCTTTCAGCACGATGTAAACGCCCAGCTCTTTGGCTTTCCTTTTTTGCCGCTGCTTGCGTTCAAAATCGTTGCTCACTTCACCGAACAGGCGCTCAAATTCCTTGGGATGGGGAGTGAGGATGCTGCCTTTGGGAATGTACTGCTGCCATTTTTTCTTCTTGCCGAGTATGTTCAGCGCATCGGCGTCGATGACCATCGGCTGATCGGTGCTTTCCAGCAGAGCCAGCAGGGCTTTGCGTACGCTCTTTTTCTTGCCGATACCGCAACCCACGCCAATGGCGTTGTGGCCTTCCAGTTTCGGCAGTTCTGAAAAGTATTCCAGGTGGGGGTCTACGCTCGCCATGGCTTCCGGAACGCTGATCTGTATGATCTCATAACCACATTTCGGCACGTGCACCGTCAGCAGGCCGGCGCCGGCGCGCAGGCAGGCGCGGCTGGACAATACGGCGGCGCCCATGGTGCCTATGCTGCCCAGGATGAGCAGGGCGTGGCCATAGTTGCCCTTGTGGTCGA
>CAYVVK010000840.1:0-2873 GCA_964454855.1 uncultured Phaeodactylibacter sp.
ATTCCCGTTTCTGTGTTTTACTCCAACGGTTGCCGCGACAAAGTCATCCGCCTCTGCTTTGCCAAAACGGAGGAAACGCTGGAGCGGGCCGGAGAACTGCTCCAAAAAATATAGCCCTTCTATGTCTTTCTCAACCTACCCTGCCTGCAGCTAAAGAAACCCGGGCGGAGGCTCATGTGGAGGCGGAAACTCCGGGCTTACTCTTACCTTGGTATTATTGATGCCCTTGCTCCGGCATCCATTTATCCTTACAACAAAAGAGAGAAGAAATGCGACAAGAAATCACCCTCGGCCATAAAAACCGGCCTACGAACTGCACCCTCTGGCAGCACGGCCAGAACCAGCGTGTACTGATCATCGCCCCCGCTATGGGCGTGTTCCGCTCTTTCTATGCCGGTATCGCCGAATATTTCTTTCAGCAGTCCTACAACGTCATCGCGCTGGATTACTACGGCATGGCCGATAAAACGGTGAGTAGTGACAACCCCAGCCCGCGGATGGCAGACTGGGGAAAGGTTGACATACAGGCGGCTATAAGATATGCCGGCGCCAACTTCACCGGCCTGCCCATTTTCTTCCTGGGGCACAGCGTTGGCGGGCAGGTCTTTCCCCTGGCCCCCGACAGCCACAAGGTAACAGCTGCCTGCATGGTGGCTGCTCAGAATGCCTCTAAAACGCACTGGAATGGAAAAGAAAGGTGGGCGCTGAACATCTTCTGGCACCTTACCATCCCCTTCTGCACCCGCATTCTGGGCAAACTGCCCGGAGTAGCCTATGGCGGAAAACACGCTCTTCATAAAGAAGTGGCCAGGGAATGGGGAAGGTGGGGGAGGAGCAAAGAAGGTTTGCTAAGCATACATCCTGAAGCCAGAGCAAAGTATCGCCGCCTGTCTCTGCCGGTGAAGTTTATCAGTTTCTACGATGACAAGCTGCTGGCGCCCAAAGAGGCGGTAGCCGCGCTGGCTGCCTCTTATGGATCGGAGCGCAAAAGGCACGAACACATCCTGCCTGCGGATACAAAGGGTAAGGGGCCCGGCCATTTCAAATTCTTCACCCGAGAATTTGAGTTTCTTTGGCCCCGGCTCACCGACTGGTTTGATAGAGCCCTGAGCATCCCAGCGGAAAGCCATGTCCGAAAAGAAAGCAAAGAATGAAAGATCATTCAAATGAACCCGATACCGAGGCTATCCTTCACATTCATGAAGAGTGGATGGCAAGAGAGGTAGAAGGCCCTTTGTCTGTTTTGTCCTTATGTACAGAAGACATTGAATTTGTGCTGGGCCCTGATTCCCGAATCAAAGGGAAAAAAGCTGTTAAAAAGTGGATACTTCAAAACAGCCAGAGTGTACTGCTGGCCATAAAGATCAAAAAGCGGCAGGTCGCCGGGCTGGGAAACCTGGCCTGCCTGTCAGCTTCCTTCCGCACCACTTACCGGGAAGACATCCATGCAGAAGTAAAGCACATCGACGGCCACCACTTCTGGGTATTGAAGAAGGTGGCCAATGGCTGGAGGGTCAGTAAGATCTGCTGGAAAACTTCCTGAGCATTTTCTGGCCGGCAAGGCCGCCGGCGCTTAAACCGCAGAGGGAGCTGTGAAAGCAGGGCCTGCATCAATACGCCCGTTTGTCGCTACCCTCCATAAAGTTGATGAAGGCCCGGTTCACAATGCGGTTGCCTCCGGGTGTGGGGTACTCCCCGGAGAAATACCAGTCGCCGTTGTTATTGGGGCAGGCCTTGCGCAGGCCCTCCACCGTCTGATAGATGACCTCGATCTTGGGTTTGATGTTGGGCGGCGTCACGATCTCGGCGATCTTTTTGGAAACCGTCTCGTAGGGATACTCTTCGTACAGGGAGGCCACCTCATTCCTGATCTGATCGTTGGGGAGATGCTCCTGAGATTTGCAGCGCAGGTAAGCCTCTTCCAGCAGATGCTCCTTCCCATCTTCTTTCAGCAGGGCCACCAGGGCGCGAAAGGCTACAAACTCCTTCATTTTCGACATATCGATGCCGTAGCAGTCGGGATAGCGGATCTGCGGGGCGGAAGACACGATGACGATCTTCTTGGGCCTGAGCCGCGAGACGATCTGAATGATGCTGTCCTGTAAGGTTGTACCCCGAACGATGGAATCATCCAGCAAGACCAGGGTATCCTTATCGTTTTTCACAATGCCGTAAGTCACGTCATAGACATGCGAGACCATGGCCTCCCGGGAGGTGGTATCGGCGATGAAGGTGCGCTGTTTGGCATCTTTGACAACGATCTTTTCCATGCGTGGCTTCAGGGCCAGGATCTTGTCCAGCTTCCTGGGCTTGATGTCCTTGTCCATTTTCAGGATCTTTTCCTTTTTGATCTCGTTGAGGCGGCTTTCCAGGCCCTCCATCAGGCCGTAGAAGGCCGTTTCCGCCGTGTTGGGTACAAAGGAGAAGACCGTGTGTTTGAACTCTTTTTTGACCGTTTTCAGCACGTCATCTGTCAGCTGTTCTCCCAGGCGTTTGCGCTCCAGGTAGATGTCGCGGTCCGTGCCCCGGGAGAAGTAGATGCGCTCGAAGGAGCAGGCGCGGCGTTCGGCCGGTTCAATGTATGGATCTTCGGATACTCTGCCGTTCTTCTTGACGATCAGGGCATGGCCGGGCTTCAACTCCTGTACTTTATCGATGTGCACGTTGAAGACCGTTTGTATGGCCGGCCGTTCGGAAGCCACCACCACCACTTCATCGTCCCTGTAGTAAAAGGCCGGGCGGATGCCCGCCGGGTCTCTGATGACGAAAGCATCGCCATGCCCGATCAGGCCCGCCATTACGTAGCCGCCGTCAAACTTGCGGCAGGCGCGGCGCAGCAGGCGCTGTATATCGAGGTTTTCGTAGATGAGGTT
>CAYVVK010000841.1:0-2869 GCA_964454855.1 uncultured Phaeodactylibacter sp.
GGCGGATGTCACCCAGGGTGTAGTAGGTAATGATGTCCTCCATCTTATCGTTGCCCGGCAGGTAGGTCATGCGGCTGGCTTCGAAATTGATCAGCACGGCCTCGCCCTCACCGAATTGGTGGGAAACCACCGCCGGCACGCCATTGGCGAAGGTATCGGCCACCTCAGCGCCGTTCAGTTTGAGTACGCCGTACTGTGTGTACAGGCTGTCGCCATCAAATACCATGTCCCGGTTGAAAGAATGGTAGTAATCGGCCACCTGCAGGCCGAAGAGTTCGGCGAAATCGGAGCCTTCCCGGTGCTTGTTCAGGCGCCCGTAGGTATCCAGCATGAGCAGTGGGGAGTCGGCCACGAGGCGGCCGCCCTGCCGGACGTACTCTTTGAGGATCTTCACATGCTCCTCCTTCAGCGCCAGCATATAGGGCAGGTAGATGACGGGGTAGCGGGCCGCCAGCCCGGCATCCAGGTCGCGCTCGGTGAGGTATTCAAAGGGGATGTTGTTGTTCATCAGGGCCCGGGAGAGGCCCAGGCGGGCTTCGGTGTGCAGCTGTCGGAACTGCCGGTCGCGGTTGGTCTTGTACACCGGCGTATTCAGGTCGTAAGCGCCCAGGGAGAGGCGGCCGAGCATGGCCTCGTTCTCCCAGCTGTAGAGGATGCCGACGGTAGGCTCATCTACCGTTTCCCAGAGTTCGAAGCGCTGCTCCTGCAGTTTTTTGGAAAAGTTGCCGGCCACCACGGCTCGGCCGGAGGGTTTGCCCTGTATGTCCGTCAGGGCGTATTCGCCGACCTCCCATCCTTCGCCGCGCGAGTTCCACATCCATAAGCCGATGCCTTTGAGGCCGGCGGCCAGGTAGGAGACGATGAGCTGCGACATGGTATTGCCGTCCACCGTATTGCCCTGATGGCCGCTCCACTGGGTGGGGCCGCCGGTGGATTCCCAGGTGGCCGCCCAGCCGCCTTTGAACATATCCGCCACGGTGCGCGCCTGCCAGTAGACGGGGCGCATGATCTCATTCTCGATCAGGAAAAAGTGGTGGGTCAGGTGGATGGAGGAATAGAAGGAGCCGCCGATGGAAGCCGTTTTAGCCTGGGCTTCCAGGTCCCAGGCGTTTACAGCCTGGTTCTCGAAGATCTGATGGCCGCCGGTGCGTTCAGGCTCGGCCGGATCCCATTCGTAGTAGAGGTCCATGGTTTTCTGGTAGTTTTCCACGATGAGTTCCGATTGGAATTTCATGGCGTCGCGGTAGCGGCGGAAGTCATGTGCCAGCTTACCCGTGCCGTTTCCGTACTGGTCGAAGCCGGTGCCCTTGAGCTCGTCTGCCGCATCCCGGAAAGTGTCGAACGGGCAGGAGCCGGTATAGCCGCAGTTCCATGCGTCTTTCAGGGCGTCCATGGTTTCATACTCTGCTTCCAGCCAATCGGCGAAAGGGCCCAGCAGGCGTTCCGGCATCCAGGGGTTGTTGCGGCCCGGCTCGCCCATGCCTTTGGGTTTGGGGGGCTTTTCGTCCATGCGCTCCACCCGCTCGTGCCACACCTCTTTCTGATGGGCGATCATTTTAGGATGAGCCTGTATGGCAGGCATGTTCTCTTCCGTAAATTCCATATCGATACCCAGCTCGGCCAGCAGTTCGGGGGTGATGTCCACCCAGCCGCCTTTGCCGTAGTACCAGGGAGAGATGCCGATGTCGATGGCGGAATGGAAAACCTCTTCTTCATAGCCCGGAGGGTTGTAGGGCGCCACGAGCTGCACCTGCTTCAGGGCGGTGAAACCTAAGTCTTTAATGGTTTCAAATTCCCGTTTGGCGTCTTCCAGCTTTTCGCCCCGCTGCTGGTAGTAGACCACGCCTACCGGAAAGGGTTTGACGTGGCGCAGTTTCTGCTGCATGGGGCTGTCGTTGAGCTGCCAGTAGAGCTCCTGCAGGTAGGGGTCGTCGCCTTTCCGAACTTGGGTGCCGGTGAGGGCCCATTTGGAGTCATTCTGGGCGAGGGCCGGCAGGGTAAGCCATAGGAGGGCGATCAGGGGGAATACCTTTCTTGAAAGCATTTTGTTTTTTATATCGAGGAGGCGTTTTGGGGTGGGGTGTAATCGGTTTTGTCGAAACCCCCTTCCCGGAAGCCGGAGGTTGTCTTAAAACACAACATTTACGCCCGTTTTTTCCCTATCTTTAAACGGCGCTGAACCATTATTTACAGCAAAAAGGAACAAAAGTACAAAACATGGCAAACGTAAAAACAGCCGGCCTGTGGGCAGCGGTATTTTTCCTGGGCATCATAGCCTGTGATGAGAAAAAAGAGCCCGGGCCCGAGCCTGAGCCCCTTCCCCGTCTGCTCATAGCGGATAAGGAAGTGCCGGAGGGAGACGAACAGCATCTGATATCCTATGCCGTAACCGTAACCGGCGGGCGGAAGGAGGAGGTGAGCCTGTCTTATGAAACCCGGGACGGCAGTGCAAAGGCCGAGTTGGATTACGTGCCGGCCTGGGGTGAGCTTCGCTTCCCTCCCGGCGCGTCCGATTCCACCCAAACTATCTCGATCAAGATCTATGGCAATAAGTTTGCCGAGGAAGACGAATTTTTCGAGCTGCATTTTTTCAATATTAAAAACGCAGAGCCGAGCGATACTTCGGCCAAAGTCACACTACTGAACGATGACGTCCCCCCAGACACCTTTCCCGGCTACACTTCTCCTTTGGCCTATGAAGGCATGAAGCTCATCTGGCAGGACGAATTCGAGGTAGCCTTTCACCATAGCAACTGGGTACACGCCATCGGCACGGGCTGCCCGAACCTCTGTGGGTGGGGGAATAACCAGCTTCGGCTACCCGTCTAAGGTTGGACAAGTTAGGGTTTAAAACCGGGAACCAAGAGCA
>CAYVVK010000842.1:0-2862 GCA_964454855.1 uncultured Phaeodactylibacter sp.
GTGCTCACGCCCTCGTCGAGGTCAAGGCCGCCTTTTCCGGCAGGGCCGGCCTGGTTGAAGAGCACGCCGTTCAGTTCTCTTTCGATGGGCGTGCCGGTGAAGACTACCGTTACACTTACGGAAACGGAAGCAATTTCTCCGGCTTCATCCGTCACTTCCCAGGTATAGGTTTTGGTATCATCTACTTCCTGGCCGAAAGGCACCACGGTATAGATGTAGGTAGCACCACTGGTATTCGCTCCGGTGATGAGCAGCGGGTTATTGGGGGTAATGTCTTCGTTTCCAACGGAGATATCGGTGACGTACTTGTCGATCTCTCCTCCGGGGATGGCAGTACCATCTACCAGCATCCGCAGAGAACGCAGCGGATTGTCACCCTGAGAAAGGGTCATTTTAACACTAAAAGTATCTCCCTCCTCTATCTCTGCATCATTTGCGATGAAGCCCTGTTCGGCATTAAAGGCGATCTCCGGGCCCAGCGGCTGGTCAATAATGGGGTCATCTTCTTCACAGCCGGTAGCGATCAACAGCGTTAGCAGGATGGCTACTCCTGATAATTTCAGAAACAACTTTTGCATAATGGAATTGGATTTTTGTTATGTAAATTGTTATGGTTTTTTGCTTTTGTCAGCTATGTATAGACGTGGGGAATTCCTATAAGTAACGCCGGTGAGGTTTAGTTTGTAGTCAAATGCATAAAAATATATTTTCGGGCGCTGTGCCCACGTTCAGCTATCTTAACTGCCTGGAGGGCGCCCATGTTCACACGATGACCCTTCGATTGAGGGGCTTTTCAGCCAGAACCGACCCATAAGCACCCGGCAAAAAAAAAGGACTTATCCCCGGAGATAAAGCACAAAAAAGAGTTCCCGGGGAAGCCTTCATCTCTCAGGACGAAAGCAAAACGCCTTTCGGGAGAGATAAATTATGGCTCCCGCCGATATTATTCCTTTATGAGCTTATAGGCGGCGGCCGATTGCCCGTGCACCAATTGCAGGGTGTATAGCCCCTGCGGCAGGCCAGTAGCGGGGATCACTTTTGTCCATTTTCCACCCTCCATTTCTGCCTGCCATATTTCGCGGGAAGTAGCGTCGAGCAGGCGAAGTTGGATGGCACCCTGCAGTTCGCTATCCAGAGAGAGGATGAACTGGCCCTTTGATGGGTTGGGAAAAACCCGCACATTTGCGGCTCCGAGCGGCCCTTCTATACCCACTACCGCATCCGTAAAGGCAAATGCCCGGTTGCTGTAAGCGGAGGTATCGTCCTCGTTGGCCGCCTTCAGCTGATAGTAGTAACCTGTTTCCGGCGCCAGGCCGGTATCGGTATAAGCGGTGGTATCCGCACCCACTGAGGCGATCTGTACGTAGGGGCCATTAAAGCTTGGCGCACGTTCGATCAGGAAGGCCGTTTCGTTATCGGAGAGGTCTTTCCACTCCAGCAGGATCTCCGAAGCACCCATGGCCGTGGCCTCCAGCTTGTCGGGAGGAGCGATATTGGAACAGGAGGTGCTGATGAATTCCGCCACCGATTGGCGGACTGCGGGCAGCATGGGATAGAAAGCATTGCCCGGGCATTGTGTGGAGCAGCCGTCGCGATGGCCGGAAATATTATCCAGCGTAAGGTTCGAAGAGCTGTGGAAAGCAGAGCCGAAAGGGCTGACATCGATATCGCAGGCCTTCCAGGCCAGCAGTTCCTTAAGCCCGTTGAGCGCCTCATCAGTAGGCGTGATGTTGGTAAAATCCCCGATCACGCAGGTGCCCAGGGTGCCGCCGTTGGTGCCACAGAAGTGGGCGCCCAGGCGGTTATTGCCCCGGCCCACATAGATGACACCATCGGGGTCTACCAGATAGTTGTATCCGATGTCGTCCCAGCCATTCACATTGACGTGAAAATCCCAGAAGGAGCGGACCACCGCTGCCCAGTCGGTAGCGTTATTGGGCCCGGCGGAATGGTGGACGATCAGGTGGGTGACCGAGGTGTTCACCGGAGTCGCATCCTCCGGGCAGGTGCCGCTGGGGCACCACTCATTTCGGCTGAGCGCTTCCGGCTGCGGGCAGGGGCAGAACTGCGGATCGCGGCCGCTTACCGCCGGGTTGTCTGTACGGATGCCCGCTTCCGTTTTTCCCGGGCTGTAGAAGTGAGCTTCTACCTGCTCCGGAGGCCCGGAAGCTCGTAACTGTAAAAACTGCCGGCCGGCCTCGGCAAAATAAAGCGTGCTGATCCGCCGCTTGGCCTGCTGATCCGCATGCGGGTCCGGGCCAAGCTTTTCCCAGGCTTCCCATTTCTGGCCATCGTCGGAAAAGCGGGCCTCCAGGCTTTCCGCCTGGCCATCCCAAACGAAAGAAACGGCGATGAAAGGTTCGGCCCCCTTGAGTGGGATCTCCGCCGGAGCGGATTGCCAGCTCTCGATGGCCTGTGGAGTAAAAGTAAGCACCGCCCGGCTGGGTTGCGCCCAGGCCGGCAGTGCAGCTGCGGCAAGTATACAGAGTAGATATATGGCCCTTATTTTCATATCGAACTTTTTAATTTTGCAAGGTATTAATTTTTTCAAAAGGCCCGGCAAAGGAACGGGGCTGCTCCGATATTATAAAACCTTCTATTGTCTTTTTGTGGTTTTTTCCAGACAAAGCATGAAAAAAAGGGGTGAAGCCTGAGCGCTTTACCCCTTTTTTTCACAATAAACAGATAATACTACTTTGTTACTTTAGGAAAGCCGCGTAGCGGCGACGAAAAATAGCCTGGAGCTGTCGCTCGTATGTGTTTAGCGGTAGCTCTTTCGGAGCGCCGCCTGCCTGCCGATATCGCCAGCTAATCTTTATACACAACTACATTAAAAATGAGCAATGTATCCTATCAGGCCAG
>CAYVVK010000843.1:0-2861 GCA_964454855.1 uncultured Phaeodactylibacter sp.
GGCCTTCGGCCGCCTGCTCACCATTATGGACGAGCTTCGGGAGAAATGCCCCTGGGACCGCAAGCAGACCCTGCAAAGCCTGCGCAACCTCACCATAGAAGAGACTTATGAACTGGCGGACGCCATACTGGAAGAAGACCTGCCGGAGATCAGGGAGGAGATCGGAGACCTTATGCTTCACATGGTTTTCTACGCCCGGATCGCTGAGGAAAAGGAGGCCTTCGACATTGCCGACGCCCTGAACGCCGTCTGTGACAAACTCATCAAACGCCACCCTCACATTTACGGGGATGTCAAGGCGGAGGACGAAGAAACGGTTAAGAAGAACTGGGAGCAGCTCAAGCTCCGGGAAGGCAAAAGATCCGTGCTGGCGGGAGTGCCCAGGTCATTGCCCGCTATGGTGAAAGCCTACCGCATGCAGGAAAAAACCAAACAGGTAGGCTTCGAATGGGAGAACAGCAGCCAGGTCTGGGAAAAAGTGGAAGAAGAACTGGCCGAATACAAGGAAACCATGGACCGGAACCTGCCACAGGAAAAACGTGAGGAAGAGTTTGGCGACATTCTCTTTTCGCTCATTAATTACGCCCGCTTCGAAGGCATAGACCCGGAAACAGCCCTGGAACGGGTCAACCGGAAGTTCAAAAAGCGCTTCGAATATATCGAGGCCCATGCTGACAAGGATCTGCAGGAGATGACCCTCGAGGAGATGGATGCGCTGTGGAACGAGGCCAAAGGCCAATAAAACGGCCTGCCCTTAATTTTGTGCCCCATTACCACCCCAAACAGCTGCAATTTCTTACCTTTGCCGTCCAAATTGTGATTTACTGGATTTAATTGTAAATTACTTTTTTTTAATAAAAAGCACTTTTCAAAGCCGGGGCATATGGACATACTCAACCTCCGGCCATCCGCTTTTGTTGAGATTTTACAATAAGCATGCTTACTCATAAACTACCGGATAAATCTATATGAGAAAGATAGAATTGGATATAGTTGCCCTGTCACATAGCGTTACCCAATCCCATAACTACGCGGTCGTCCTGGGAGAACAGGGAGGGTCCCGCCGCCTGCCCATCGTCATCGGCAGCTTCGAAGCCCAGGCCATCGCCGTAGCCATGGAACGCATGACCCCCAACCGCCCTCTTACCCACGACCTCTTCAAAAACACCCTGGAAACTTTCAATATCGATCTCAAAGAGATCGTGATCAACAATCTCCTCGATGGCATATTCTACGCCCGCCTGATCTGCATCAAGGACGGAGAGATCATCGAGATCGACTCCCGCACCTCCGATGCGCTGGCCATGGCCGTTCGCTTCAATTGCCCCATTTATACCTACGAATTTATCCTCGACGCCGCAGGGGTAGTACTGGAAGAAACCGAAGAAGAAGCGGAAACCGCCCCGCAACGGCCTCAACCCAAAGGCAAAACAGCCTCCCTCTCTTCTTATTCCGTAGATGCCCTCAACAAACTCCTGGAACAAGTCCTGGCCGAAGAGAATTACGAACGCGCCGCTGAGATCCGCGATGAGATCCGGCGCCGGCAGGAGAAGTCGTGATTCGCTTCGCCCGCCGAAGCCACCGCAATCTCTGCTCAAACTACCGGGAATAAGGCCATCGCAGCCCTGCGTGCGAAGCAGCCTTGCCCGGCGCACCAACAATGCCAGCCATCTACCTATCCCCTCATCTGCCGCAGCGCCAGGATCACCTTTTCCATCATTTCCTCCTTGAAGTCGAGATGCGTGACAAAGCGTACGGTTTGCGGGCCGAAGGGCACGGCAAGGATGTTATGTTCCGCCAGCTTGTCCAGGAAAGAAGCTGCCGTCAGCGGCGGTTTAACATCGAATATCAGAATATTGGTCTTCACCGGGCGCACGCTTTCCACATAGGGCATTTCCTGTAGCACCTCCCCGATCTTTCCCGCGCGCTCGTTATCTTCTTTCAACCGGCCTACATGGTGGTCGAGGGCATAGATGCCGGCTGCTGCCAGGTATCCTGCCTGCCGCATTCCGCCTCCCATTACTTTCCGGAACCGCCTTGCCTTTTTGATAAAGTTCTTATCCCCGACGAGCAGGGAGCCCACCGGTGCGCCCAGCCCTTTAGACAGGCAGAGGGAGATGCTGTCGAACTGGTCGCCCACCGCCTGGGTGGCCTCCCCCGTTTCGGCCAGAGCATTGAACAGCCGCGCTCCATCGAGGTGAAGCTTTAGCTTATGGTGCCAGCACAGCTTGCTGATGGGGCGTATCTCTTCCAGGGTGTAGTAGCTTCCGCCCCCCTTGTTGCAAGTATTCTCCAGTACGACCAGCCGGCTGGAAGGCAGCCAGTCCTGATCCGGCTTGATAGCGGCTTCCACCTGGCCTGCGGTTATTTTGCCGTGTTTCCCCTTGATCAGGTTAATACTGACCCCGGAATTAAAAGCGTAACCCGCCGACTCGTACTGGTAAACATGAGAGTATTCATCGCAGATGACTTCATCCAGAGGCTGGGTATGCACCTTTATGGCGATCTGGTTGGCCATGGTGCCCGAAGGGCAGAAGACCGCCGCTTCCTTGTCAAACATGGCCGCCACTTTTTCTTCCAGCGCATTAACGGTAGGGTCTTCTCCGAATACATCATCTCCTACTCTGGCTTCCATCATAGCCTGAAGCATGGCCGGTGTCGGCCTGGTTACGGTATCGCTGATGAGATTGATAGGCATAGCACTATTTTTTTACCCGGAAGATAATATATTCCGGCAAAGTCAAAAAGAGAAAGCCCCTTTCCACATACCGCAGAAAGGGGCTATTCCTTTTATTATTATCAGTGAGGACTAGTGCAGTCGGCAGTAAATAGTTGACAGTCGGCAGTCGAAATAATCAACG
>CAYVVK010000844.1:0-2857 GCA_964454855.1 uncultured Phaeodactylibacter sp.
GGAGCCTTCGAGGGCCAGCACCTTGGTCAGGCCGACGATGCCGTGTTTGGCGGACACATAAGCGGCTTTGTACTCCGAAGCGCGCAGGCCGTGGGCGGAGGCGATGTTGATGATGCGGCCGAATCCCCGCTTTTTCATGCCCGGCCAGACGGCCTTGGAAGTATGGAAAGCGGAGCTGAGGTTGACGCCGATAATGAGGTCCCACTTTTTCTCCGGGAACTCGTCGATGGGCGCCACATGCTGCACGCCGGCGTTGTTGATGAGGACATCCACCTGGCCGAATTTTTCCTCTGCTTTGGCCACCATTTCGCGGATGGCCTCCGGGTCGAGCATGTTGGCGGGGGAGAAAAAAGCCTCGATGCTGTGTGCTTTGGCCACTTCGGCAGCGATCTCGTCGCCATTTTTTTCCAGGCCATTAAAAACGAGATTGTATCCTTTGGCGGCAAAGGCTTTGGCCAGGCCCAGCCCGATGCCGCTGCTGCTGCCAGTAATGATTGCGGTTTTAGACATAATGGATGATATAGGGTTTATTGAAAGGTTTTCCTTTTGAAAGGAGGGGAATGCAATAGTTCCCGCTGCCGCAGTTCCCCTCTTCCAATGGGGACCGGGAAGTTCCGGCAGCGGGAAAATAATACTTTATTCGTAGTTAAAAAACTCGAATACGCTTTTTCAAAAAGAAGGCTTTTGCGAAAAGAACGGGCTCTGCTTTATAGGTGGAACCTGGTGTGATGCAGGTTCACAATAGGGAACAAAGCGGGTGGAGATTGGTTCGCGGGCTAAGGGATTGCCGAACAATAACTTACCTATCTAGCCTTGTTCTTTTGCACGCTAACTACGTTAAAAAGCCTCACCGTAGCCCCACTATGGTTACGTTTTTTGCCTTGTTAGCGCACAAAATAACTTCGGCTATACACGCAACTTATTATTCGGCAATCCCTAAGGAATGAAAACGGTAAATCAGGACAAGTCCTTGATTGGGAAATAAAATACTCCTATTTTTGTGTAAAACTTTGTGTAGATATGGCTACAAACCTGGATATCGATCCAAAATTACTGGAGGAGGCGCTGAAGATCGGCGGGTTAAAGACTAAAAAAGCGACGGTGAACAAAGCTTTGGAGGAATTTATACAACGCAGGAAGCAGGAAGACATACTCGCACTGTTCGGTAGCATCATTTATGATCCGGCATATGATTATAAAACTTATCGGAACAGAAAATGAGTGTACTAGTGGACACCAGCATATGGTCGCTGGCGCTGAGAAGAAGACCTGCCCCTTCCGTTCAGGAAGAAACGCTAAGAAACCTGATCCTGGACGGGGTGGTTAAGATAATAGGCCCCATCCGGCAGGAACTGCTTTCCGGAATTCCCAGTAAGGAACAGTTTGAAACCCTGAGATCCAAATTGAGCTATTTCCCTGACACGCTACTTCACACGGCCGACTACGAGCTGGCTGCTTCTTACTTCAATACCTGCCGGCAAAATGGCATTCAGGGCTCGCACATTGATTTCCTTGTCTGTGCGGTGGCTGTACGCCATGAGTATCAGGTCTATACCACGGATAAAGATTTTCTAAATTATCGGGAGTATTTACCTGTCGTATTGTTTGAAGACAATTATCCAGGGTCTTCAGGCTGATATTGCACCCACATCCTGGTTTAGTATTGGCCAAAGGGAAGCTATACCAAATGCTTCGCCTGCCCCGCCCAGTCATCGCGCTGGCCTCGCCCTTTAAAGCTGGACAGCATACTGTCTACCAACTCGTATTCCCGCTTCGTCATTTTGCTCATCTGCCCGAAGGTGAAGATGCCCATCTTGTTGAGCATCTCTTCCAGTTTCGGGCCGATGCCTTTGATCTTCTTCAGGTCATCCTTTTGCTTTGCAGAGGCTTTGCCGACGGTGGCCAGCAGGGCTTCCTGGGTATTGGGCGTAGCATTAGGCTTGCCGGCGGTTTTGGGCGCCTCCGGCTTTTTAGCAGCCCTGGGTTTGGGCTTGGCAGCCGTATCCTTTTTAGGCTCCGGCCGTTCGTGTTTTTCGAGCTCCAGTACGACGATGCCCAGCGGAGGGAGTTTGACAGTTAGGTTGTAGGGGCGGCCATGCCAGGTTTCCTGTTTGGTTTTCAGCTTGCCGGGGTTGAGGTTATGGCTGCTGCCGCCATAGTCTTTATGGTCGCTGTTGAGCACTTCCTTCCAGGTACCGGCGGTAGGTACACCGATCTTGTATTCATCACGTACTACGGGCGTGAAATTGCAGATGGCCAGCACCGGCTTTTCCTTATCGTTTCCGTAGCGGAGAAAGGAGATGGTGCTCTGGGCATAGTCACCGTGGTCTACCCAATGGAAACCTTCCGGGCTGAATTGTTTTTCGTAGAGGGCAGGGCTGTTGCGATATAGAACGTTCAGGGCTTTTATCCACTCCTGCATGCCTTTGTGGTAGTCGAATTCGGTGAGCCACCACTCCAGGCCCTTTTCGATGCTCCACTCGCTGGTCTGGGCAAATTC
Source organism: uncultured Phaeodactylibacter sp. (assembly GCA_964454855.1). Classification (GTDB taxonomy): domain Bacteria; phylum Bacteroidota; class Bacteroidia; order Chitinophagales; family Saprospiraceae; genus CAYVVK01. Next base: position 2,501 of record CAYVVK010000844.1, read on the forward strand.
GCCGCCCATAAAGAGCAGTTGTGTGCCTGGGTGGGTGAACATGTAGCCGAAAAGGAGGCGCAGGTTGGCGAAGCGCTGCCATTCGTCGCCCGGCATGCGGCCGATCAGAGAGCTTTTGCCGTGCACCACCTCATCGTGGGAGAGGGGCAGCATGAAGTTCTCGGTAAAGGCGTACACCAGGCTGAAGGTGATCTCATTGTGGTGGTACTGGCGGTGTATGGGGTCGTGTTTGAAATAGCTGAGTGTATCGTGCATCCAGCCCATCATCCACTTCTGGCCGAAGCCCAGGCCGCCGGTGAAGGTGGGCCGGGAAACGCCAGTCCAGGCGGTAGACTCCTCGGCGATGGTGATGGCATC
>CAYVVK010000845.1:0-2854 GCA_964454855.1 uncultured Phaeodactylibacter sp.
TAAGGCCCAGCACCTGCCGCACCAGGTCGAAGGCGCCCTGCAGGGAGAAGAGGTTTTCGGGGATGTTGATGCTCAGCGGGCCCAGAGCACCGGTAAGCCATTGGAAGAGGCCGCCCAGCAGGTGGTCCCAGATGTTGCTGAAGAAATTGTTGATGCCCTGCGAAAGGCCGGAGATCAGGCTGCCCAGGAAGCCGATCGGATCGGCAATGATGGCCTTGATGGCCGCCACGGCAGCCGAGATAAGCCCGAGTATCACATTCTTGATCTCACGGATCACTTCGATGACCTTCTTCGCAAAGCCGATGGCCATATCGATCAGCCCCTGATTGGCGGCTTTCATCTCTTCGATGCGGGCGTCTACGGTTTCCAGGCTTTCTTTGTATCGGTTAGACAGGCTGGTGATCAGTTCGTCCTGCTTGCTCTCCACATCACTCTCCAGGCTGTCGAATTTCGATTGGATATCTTCCGCCGCTTCCTGCCCGACGGACTGCAGGTTTTCGGGCAGCGCCGCCACGTAATCGGCCACTTCCTGCCGCCCTTCGGTAATGCGTAGCTGTGCCTCGTTGAGCTTGTCGGCTACGTTCTGGGAAATGTCGGTAAGCACTCCGTCCATGATGCGGATATACAGGTCGCGGCCTTCCATGAAGAAGGCGTTGACCTCATCGGGCAGACCGGTAAAGACATCCCCCACCCGGCGGGCAAAGCCGGTAATGCCGCCGTAGCGCTCGTCTTTGTAGGCTTCCATCTTCCGGTCGACGTAGCCTTCGAAGCGTTCCCGCGCATCGGCCTCGCCTGTGTCGAAACCGGTTTCCACTTCGGCGTCCAGGTTTTCAAGGATGCCTTCCACCTCGGTTTTCGTTCTCTCGAAGATGGCGTCGATGTCCCTGGCCACCTGAGCGCGCTCGGCATTGTCTTTGCTCATGGTTTCCTGCTGGCGGGCTTCCACCTCACCGAGCAGGCCTTCCCGCTCGTTGTGCATGCCCTCCAGTTGGCCGGCGCTTTCGCTTTGGGCCGCTTCGCGGGCGCCGCTCAGCGTTTCTCCCTCCTGCCGGCGGAATTCGCCTGGCGCCGTTTGGGTATGTGCTTGGGCTTCGTGGTGGGCATCATGGGCGGAAAGGAAATCCGGCTCATTGGAGCGCGCCAGCTGCTCGTCGGTGACTTCCTCTTCGGCGAATACATCGTCTACCTCCTGCATGTTCTCCTGCAGAGGCTGGCTTACTTCCGATTCTCTTCTGGGTGGCGGCATGGCGCCGGAGGCTCCTATGCTGCCTGGTTGTGGCCCGGGTTGTTCCGGCTGTAAGGGGTGGGTTTCCCGCTCGGGCACGCTGCTTTCATCGGGTTCTTTTTCGGTAGCCTGCTCGATACTGCCGGCGGCGTTTTCCTTTTCGACAGCCGCCTGGCTGGATGCCGCGCTTTTGACCGTATCCATTTCGTTGCTTTCCGCAAAATCATCGGCTTCCTCCTCGTTCTTCGGCAAGATGCGCTCGATCTGCTCCAGCAACAGGCTCTTGAACTTTTCAGCATCGAATTTGCCCTTGCTCTCGGCACCCTGATTCATTTCTTCCACCTGCCCCGCCTGAGCGATGCTCAGCCGCTCATTGTCCGGCGATGGCGCTGCCGACTGCGCTCCCGCGGATGCCTGCTCCGCCGGCTGATGGCTTTTCTGCTTGCGAGCTTTTTTATCGAGATTTTCTTGGGTTTGCTGGAAGGCAGGGTTCTCCTCCGGGCTGCGGGGATAGGGTGGCTCTTCTTCGGCCTTCTGTCCTTCTTCGGTTGTAGCTTCTCCCCCTTCGCCGCTCTCCGGTGAAGCAGGAGCTTCGGCCGTTTCCGGAGGCACATTTTCATCTGTTTCAGTTTCTACGGTTTCCGGGCTGGTATCGGGCGTTTCACTTTCGGGTGCAGGAGCTGTAGCTTCTTTTTTCGGCGATACCGCGCCCTGCTGAATGGTATGGGTGAGTTCATGCGCCAGCAACCCCTCTCCATCCGGCGTATCCGGGCGGAACTTGTTCTTATTGAAGAAAACATCCTTGCCTACTGTAAAGGCCTGGGCGTTCAGGGATTGGCTCATTTCCTCGGCCCGGCTGTCGGTATGTACGCGTACCTCGCTGAAATCGGCGCCAAAGCCTTTTTCCATGCGCGCCTGCACAGGGCCTTCCAGTTTACTACCCTGTCCTTTAGCGGATCTCAGGCGGCGGGAAAGATCAGGTTCGGTGGATAAGCCAGAACTTGAGGAGCGACGCTGTACTTTGGCCTGTATTTCCTCTTCCCTGTCCGCCGTAGCCTTGGCGAAGACGGGCTCCGTTGCCTCCTGGCGTTGTACCTTCGCCTGCAGCTCCTCCTCTTCACTGTTCTCCTGCCGCTGTACCTTAGCCTGCAGCTCTTCCTCTTCATTGTTCTCCTGCCGCTGTACCTTAGCCTGCAGCTCTTCCTCTTCACTGTTCTCCTGTCGCTGTACCAAAGGTGTGACCTTACTATACAATGGAGTGGCTGTATTTTGCGAAGATCGGCTCACCACCTGCTCCGCCATGCCATCCGCTTCCTTTTCATAAATGCTGTCCGGTTTCCCTACAGAGAGGCCCTGTTTCTCAAAAAAAGCTCTACCAGCTTCCGTTTCGCCTTTTTTCTGAAAGAAAGGTTTGCCGGAAGGCCCAGTTGACGCCTTGGCAGTAACCGCCTGTAGAGATTTCGACTTCATGGCATGGCTAAATTATTCTGGTTCATATTTTGGCCCACTTCCGCCTTCCGGCTTCTCGGAGCGAAGCGAAGAGCCGTATGGCCCACTTCCGACTTCCCCTCACCCCCACTCCACCCGGATCAACTCCTTCAGCCAGGGCAGCCGGATCAGGGAAATGTT
>CAYVVK010000846.1:0-2844 GCA_964454855.1 uncultured Phaeodactylibacter sp.
CGCCAGGGCCGTGAACAGGTTGAAAAAAGTCTCCGTATTGGGGGAAACCCCGTAGAAGGTGAATATGGAATTGAGAAAGAGGTAGATGAGCCCGGCGGCAAAAGCGGCGCTGGCGTTGCTGCCGAAGGAGCGCTTGGCGCGGTACAGGAAAAAGGCCGTGAGGGCCAGCGTGCCTGCCGCTGCTATGCGCAGCAGCAGTATGGATTTTCCCAACAGCAGCTGCAGAAAGGCATATGCCAGAAAGATCCCGATGGGCTTGGTGTCAATGTAGTCCACCTGATAGGTGTAACCCGCCAGCAGGGTATCCGAGATGACGATGTAGGTCGACTCGTCGTGGTTGATCACGGAGGGAAAGAAAGAGAAAAAGCGCAGCAGCAGCGCCATTCCGAAAAAGAGCAGGAAAATGAAAAATGGCCGGGCCCTTCGCATGATGATCTCGTTTTGAAGGGCCTAAGATAAGTTATAAAGGTTTAATGGTGTTACGGTGTGTCGGTTTATGGCACCGGGGCTTTTACAGCTGCTCCGCCGCACCACCACGTCAATTCACCGCTTCACTCTTCTCCTTTTTTGAGGTCCCGCAATATCTGTTCGATCTTGGCGACGACATCCTCTTCATCTTCCACATCCATGTCTATGCGGTTGAGCGCCTGCCCGACTTTGTCAATGGCCTTGTCCAGAAAGTCCATTTTCTCCTTGAGGGCATCGAAGTCGCCACTTTCCCAGTAGCCGCCTTCGTCAGACACTTCCAGGTCGTGCAGGTATTTGGTTTGCAGGTAACGCAGCAGGCGGACGAGGACGGCATGGGTATCCGGCCCGGCGAACTGGGTTTTTACCGATTGCCAGCGGTTTTTGACGGCGTATCCTTCCTCGGCGCTCAGGGCTACCTGCACGGGAGAGGTGAGTACGCAGCTGGCGTTGAAGAAAAAGGGTGCGGATTGACAGTCCGGATGGGGCTTGAACTGTATGCCCTTGAGGGCAAGTTTGCCGGTGATGTTAACCACGCCCGGTGTATTGTGGTCGAGAGAAGCAGTAGGGCGCTGGCCCCAGTCTTCATCCAGGACGGTGTACGGCCACTGCATCGCCTTGGCAATGTCCTCCAGCTCTTCGATGAGCTGGTAGATGGCCCGTTTGTCGGTGAGTGTTCCGCGGTAGTGAATGCTTAGGCCCATGTTTTCTGTTGTTGTAAATGCCACCTGCATGTAGGGGCATATGGGGGTTAAAATCAGGATCTCGGGCAGTACTTTCTCAAAAGAAAGCCCTTAAATATAACAATAATGTCAATAGAAAGCCAGCTTAGCCGCAGGTAAAAACGGAGCCTCAGGCAGGCTGAGCACTGAAGCTGTCTTTCCGGAGTTTACTTTTCACCTGTTCTATGATCAGTGCTCCGTGTTCGCGGGTATTTTCGATGAACAACCTGCTGGTTTCCATGCCGGCGCAGAGCACTCCGGCCAGGTACACATTGGGCAGGCTGGTCTCCAGCGTTTCCGGGTTGTGGGCAGGGATGCGCGCTTCGTCATCGGGGATCTCCAGCTGCAGGCTTTCCAGCAGCCGGTAGTTTGGTTTATAGCCCGTCATGGCCAGCACCCAGTCGTTTTCTATGGTAAATTCACCTTCCGGGCCTTCCAGTACTACTTCCGAGGGGCGGATCTCCTTTACCCCGGTATTGAAATAGGCGGGAATGCTTCCCTCTTTGATCCGGTTGAAGATATCGGGCTTGATCCAGTACTTTACCCCCTTGTAGATGCCGCTGCCGCGGATGGCCATGGTGACTTCCGCACCCTTGCGCCAGATTTCCAGCGCCACCTGGCAGGCGGAGTTGGCGGCGCCCACCACCAGTACCTTCTGGCCGACGTAGGGATGGGCGTCATCGTAGTAGTGTTTTACCTTGGGCAGCTCTTCTCCCGGCACATTCATCATGCGTGGCGTATCGTAGAAACCGGTGGCCACGATCACCGAATGGGCCAGATAAGTACCCTTGGAAGTATCGATCTTATACAGGCCGTTATCCTGCCGCTCCATGCCTTCTACGGCTTCATAGGTGCGCACCCTGAGGCCCCAGCTGCTCTGCAGGCGGCGGTAGTACTCCAGGGCTTCCCGCCGGGTGGGCTTTTCTCCGTGGGAGATGAAGGGCGTGTCGCCGATCTCCAGCAGCTTGGAGGTGGAAAAGAAGGTCATATTGGTGGGGAAATTATAAATGGAATTTACGAGCATTCCCTTTTCCAGGACTATATAGTCCAGGCTTGCTTTTTCTGCGGAAAGGGCGCAATTCAGGCCCGTGGGGCCGCCGCCGATAATGGCCAGTTCATAGGTTTTCATCAATGCGTATTTCCTTGTTTGAACGAAAAAATCTTTAAATACATCAGCATAACAAATATAAGGCGGCCGTGGTTTTCTTTGGGCTGCGAACTGGAGACTGGGGACTTGGGGACTTGGGGACTGGGAGACTTGGAGACTTGGGGACTGTGTGCCCTACCGCTTGCCATACAACTGCTGCATGATTCGGGAGAAAAAAGCCTCCGGCCGTATGGGCTTGGCCACGTAATCATTCATGCCGACCATAAAGCAGCGTTCTTCCTCCTGTTTGCTTTCGTTGGCGGTCATGGCGATGATCGGCACGCTGCTCTTGCTGCGAATTTTAATAGCAGATTCGATGCCGTTCAATACCGGCATTTGCAGGTCCATCAGGATAATGTCATAGTTGTTTTGCCGGGCCAGGTTGATGGCCTCTTTGCCGTTGCGGGCGAGGTCAACCTCCACCATGCCCGACCAGCCCAGCAGCATGCGTTTGGTGGCCAGGCGGTGCAGGTCGTGGTCTTCTACGAGCAGGATCTTCAGAGGGGCCTG
>CAYVVK010000847.1:0-2844 GCA_964454855.1 uncultured Phaeodactylibacter sp.
TATCGATGATGAACAGGTAGAGTTTGTCGACCAGTCTGTAGACGAGCATACCTATATCGAAGCGCCGGTGTACGATCCCAATGCGAACAAGAAGGACGTTCCTCCTCCTCCTCCTCCGCCGCCGCCGCCCGAGCCGGAAGTAGAAGAGATATTCAAGATCGTGGAAGAAATGCCACGTTTCCCCGGTTGTGAAGACATGAGCGCCTCCATAGATGAAAAACGGGCCTGCGCCAACCGCAAGCTGCTGGAATTCATCTACGAAAACATCCGCTACCCGGCCGTCGCCCGCGACAACGGCATCGAAGGCACCGTAGTGGTGAGCTTCGTAGTCAGCGAGAAAGGCACCATTTCAAAAGCCGAAGTACTGCGCGACATCGGTGGTGGTTGCGGCGCAGAAGCGCTGCGGATCGTCAACATGATGAACGACCTGCCGCAAAAATGGACACCTGGCAAACAGCGCGGCCGCCCGGTGAAGGTGCTCTTCAACCTGCCGATCAAGTTTAAACTGGAGTACAACTAAAACCAAATCATACCCACACCAAATCATGAGAATGCCGCTGTGCGAAACCAACCGCACAGCGGCTTCTTGTTTTTCATGGGGAAGCGGCGCCTTCGCCCGGGCATCGGCAAAAGCAAAAGGTGTCGCTTCCGCTTCGGAGGCAACACCTTCTAATTTTCTATTTTTTTTTACAGGCACACTGGAAACAACAGCTCTGCGCTGCCAGATACAGAAGCGCCTGTTTCTTATTATGCGAGGTGCGCGCGCAACATCCAGGCGTGCTTCTCATGCTCTTCCATCAACGCGATCAGGAAGTCCTGGGTGCCGGCATCATTGTACTTCTCCATCGCAGCATCCTGGTTGTGGCGGAGGATCTGAATGATGGCCTCGTGGTCCAGTAACAGGTTTTCCAGCATCTGCCGGGCATCGCCGTTCAGGTGGGCGGTCTCATCCAGGCGGGCATATTTCTTGAACTCTTCCATCGAGCCCGGGGCAAAAAAGCCCAGGCTGCGGATGCGTTCGGCAATCTCATCGATATGGACAGCCAGCGCGTTGTACTGCTCTTCAAAAAAAGCATGTAGCTGCTGGAAGTGAATACCGGTAACGTTCCAGTGGTAATTGCGCAGTTTGATGTACAATACGTGCTCATCGGCAAGCAGTTGCTTCAGCATCTCGGATACCGCTTCCCGGTTTTCTTGCTTAATACCAATATTGACATCAACTTTTTCACTTGTCATTGACTTGATTTCTACACTCATTATTTGGTGGATTTTAATTTCGAAAATGGGGATGCCGCCGGAAACTGTCTTACGGGCCAGAGGCAGTCCTCCTTCCTCAAAAGAAGGATAGGGAAAAACTGCTGTCGGCGGCAGTCGCCTTTTCGGCGCTAAATAGCACTATAGAACAAATGAAGAGGGGCTGAAGTTGACGCTCAGGGCCATTTTATACCTCTAAATACTGGCTTTTGAAACGGACGGGGGCATCTTCGCCTTCGTCCAGCCACAGCGCCCGGTATTTGCCTGCACTGTCGTATTGCTCCGCCTGTTTTTTTGTATTGAAAACGCGGTCGCGAGGGTCATTGCCAACGCCGGCGGCGTACATCCAGTTGCCGTAATTGCTGCTCACGTCGTAATCTACCAGTAAGGATTCGAACCAGGCGGCGCCTTTGCGCCAGTCCTGTTTCAGCTGGTGCACCAGGTAGGAAGCCACGTTCTGCCGGCCGCGGTTGCTCATAAAGCCTGTGTACAGGAGTTCACGCATGTTGGCGTCCACAAAATCGTCCCCCGTCCGTCCGGCCGTCCATCGCTCAAAAGCATGGATATCGCTTCTCCATTTCTGGTGCTTGTCCTGAATGCCGCCGGAAAAGAAGATTTTCCGGCCGTAGCGCATGGTAACATACTTGAAGAAGTCCCGCCAGAGCAGCTCGAACTTCACCCAATAGGTAGATTTGTTTTTTGTAACCTCCGCCTCATAATGCTCCAGCTCGTGATAAACCACTCTGGGTGAGAGGCTGCCGTTGGCCAGCCAGGGAGAAAACTTAGTGGAATAATCCGGCCCGATCAGGCCGTTGCGGGTTTCTTTATATTCCGCCACGGCATCGGTTTTCCAGAAGTAGTGATCGAGCCGCTCGTAAGCGGCCTTCGTGCCGCCCTTAAAGGAAATAGCCGCCCGCTCGTCCGGAGGGGGCTCTTCGAAACCGAGCGCCTGCAGGCCCGGCAAGCCCGTCTCCGGCAGCCCGGGCGAAGGGATGACATCAGGCGGGCTAAGCGGCATGCGTATCTCACCGTACTTTTCTACCCGCTTTCTGAATTGGGTAAACACTTCGGGCAACTTCTCAATGCCAAACGGCACATCCTCGGGATGGATAAGAGGGCTGCTGTGAAACCAGCGGGTATCGAAACGGTTTTCCAGTTCCCGCTCTGCCTGTACCTCCTCATAGGCGTACTCCTTACCGGCAAAGATGGTGGAGCAATCGTATTCCTCCGCCAGTTTCGATAGTTCTTCCACGGCATTTCCCCGGCGAAAGAGCAACTCGCTGCCGGCCTTCCGCAGATCCGCCTGAAGATCCTGCAGGCTTTCCAGCAGAAACTTCAGTTTGGAAGGAGAACTCCGGCGTATGCCCCATCTGTCGTATTCCAATAGCCGATCCTCCAGGACATATACCGGGACAATTTCTGAAAATTCCTGTACCGCAGCGTTCAGGGCGGGATTATCATCGAGGCGCAGGTCGTTGCGAAACCAGAGTAGTGCTCTTGCCATGTGTGCTTTTTCTTCTGAATAACGGAAGCCTAACAAGAGGTGGAGGGCTTTTGTTCAGGGGACTGGGGGACTGGGGACTGGGAACT
>CAYVVK010000848.1:0-1817 GCA_964454855.1 uncultured Phaeodactylibacter sp.
AGGAAAGCCGCCGGAAAAGCGCCGGACAGCAGCGTGGCGGCCACCGCCAGCCCGCACAGCAACAGCCAGAGGAAGGGCGCCTGTAGAAAATCCAGTGCCATCTCCTTGCCTGCCAGTTGGTTGAACCAGGGGAGGGCCAGGCGGACGAGTGCCAGAGCCACAACTATCGCCAGCGCTACGTAAATGAAGGATTCCCCGAAAAAGCGCCAAAACAGCTGCCACCGCTGCGAGCCCAGTACCTTTCGCACGCCCACTTCCTTAGCCCGGGTGAGCCCGCGGGCAGTAGACAAATTGATGAAATTGATGCCCGCCAACAGCAGGATGATGGCCGCCACTACAGAGAAGGTGTAAACGTAATTGATGTTTCCATTGGGGGAAAGTTCATACTCCAGGTTGGAATGCAGATGGATATCGGTGAGGGGCTGAAAGGGGAAGCGGGTGTAATTGTTGCCGTTCCTGAATTCTTCATCCACTATCTCTTTATCTATATAGGCGCTCCATTTATCCTCCAGCGCAGCTATGTCCGTTCCCGGCCTTGCCAGAAAGTAATTGTACACCGTTGCGGACCCCCAGTGGCTGGCCCGTTGCTGTATTCGGGGCAGGGTATTCAGCGGCAGCAGAAAGTCAAATCGGACATGTGAGTGCGAAGGGAAGCTCTTTACCACTCCACCTACCTGATACAATTCTCCGTCATTCTGCTCCAATGCCCTGCCCACCGGATTCTCCGTACCGAAGTAGCGGCTGGCGGCGGCCTCTGTCAGCACGATCGTGTTGGGTTCTTTCAATGCTTCCGCCGGCTTGCCGGCCAATACTTCGAGCGTAAATACTTCGAAGAAGCTGGAGTCGACAAACAACACTTCTTCTTCCCGCACGTATTCATTGTCCTTCTTCAGGGTGATGCCCCCGGACAAGAGCTGAGTGGCCTGCTCCACTTCCGGAAATTCCCGCTTCAAAGCAGGGGCTACCGGCACCGGGCCCAGGGGCAGCTTCCACTCATTATCGCCGTAACGCGCTTCCCAGAGCACACGGTATACACGATCCGCTTTCGCATGGAAACGGTCGTAACTGTACTCGTCTTTCACCCACATGACGATCAGAAAACAAACGGCAATGCCGATGCCTAAGCCGGCGATATTGATCGCGGTGTAGCTCTTGTGGCGAGCCATCTGCCGCAGGGTCATTTTCAGGAGGTTCTTGAACATATTTGTGGTTTTGTGGTATTTCGGTGTTTCGGTATTGTGGCGCCTGCCCTAAAGTCAGCCGGCCAGTTGCTGGACAAATTGGGCTGCACTTCAGGGTTTCGGTGTTTCGGCATTGTGGTATTCCGGGGCCGGAAAGACGAGGTGCTTTAGAAACCTAACTGTCTTTTACTCAGGCCCTCGACACCCGGACTTCTCGACATCTGGACTTTTATTCGTTCCTCAACGACTCAACCGGATTCGCCGTCGCCGCCCGGATGCTCTGGTAGCTCACTGTCAGGAAAGCTACGAGCAGGGCAGTGACGCCTGCCAGCGCGAAGACCCACCAGTCGATCGTGATGCGGTGGGCGAAATCCTGCAGCCAGCGGCGCGACAGCAGCCAGGCCAGGGGCGCAGCCACCAGAAACGCTATGGTTACTAATTTCAAAAAATCTCTGGACAGCAGGCCTACCAGATGAGCCACACTGGCGCCCAGCACCTTGCGTATGCCGATTTCTTTAGTACGCAGCTGTGCGGCGTGCGTGGCCAGCCCGAACAGGCCCAGCATGGCGATGAAGATGGTCAGGATGGTGGTGTACAACATGGTTTTGCCAAAGCGCCGCTGCTCTTCGTACTGGC
>CAYVVK010000848.1:1827-2835 GCA_964454855.1 uncultured Phaeodactylibacter sp.
TGGCGGGCGAAGTCGCTGTCCAGGAACGACTGCCGCATCGGATGGGCCGGCTCCACCAGCGCCCACTTGTCTTCTATGGCGCGGATCGTCTCGGGCAGGTTCTGCGTAGACAGCTTGAAACCGGCGTACCAGCGGCTGGTGCGCCCCGATATGGCCAGCGGTTTGATGGTGCTCTGCAAACCCTGATAGTGGAAATCCTTCACCACACCCACGATCTGCCCATAGGACTCATCGTAAAAGAACTTGACCTTCGTGCCCACTACCGGCGGTTTGACGTTGAACTGCTCGACAAAAGCCTGGTTGACCACGAAGTTATTCACCGTGTCGCTGCTGAATTCCCGGGAGAGGAAACGGCCTTCTACTACTTCCAGCCCCATCGTTTCATCAAAACCTTCATCGGTAAACAGGACGCGGGGGTTGGCCCCATCTTCTCTCCCCTCGAAAACCATGCCCCAATCGGGCAATGGCCGGCCAGGCATGTTCGAAGCCGAGCAAATGCTTTTCACGCCCGGGATGGACAGGAACTCGGAACGCAGCTTGTCCAGCTTCTCATGAGAATCGCCGAGATTAAACGGTACGGCCAGCACCTGGTCGGGCTGAAAGCCCAGCTCGTGCCCGATCATAAAATTAACCTGCCGGAATACAAAGGCCATCACGACAATGAGCGTGATGGAAATGGCGAACTGCGCCACCACCAGCCCCTGGCGCAGGCCGTGCTTTCCGGGCTTGCCTTCCGGCTGGTTTTTCAGGACCCCGGCCGTTTCAAAGGAAGACACGTAGAATGCCGGATAAGCGCCGGCCAGCAGCCCCACCAGCAGGCTCATGCCCAGCAGGGGGCTTACGGCCCATCCCATTCCGCCAGCCATCAAGGTGAGTTCCCTGTCGGTAATGGTATTGAAAAAGGGCAGCAATAGTTCCGCCAGGCCCACGGCAACGAGTGCCGCCATCAGGCTCTGCAGCACGGTCTCGCTGAGAAACTGAACGGCCAGCTGCCGGCGGTTGGCGCCC
>CAYVVK010000849.1:0-2822 GCA_964454855.1 uncultured Phaeodactylibacter sp.
CGCTCGGCCGTGAAGGTCGCGAGGGCAAAGAGGCCCAGGCAGGCCACGAAAATGGCCAGGCCGGCGAAGAGCAGGAAGATGCCCCCGGTGCGTTGTTCGGCCTCATACATCGCTTCGAAACGCTCGTCGAGAAAAGAATGGCTGAAGGGCTGCCCGGAGGCCATATCGCGCCACTGTGATTCCACCTGGCGGATCAAAGCGCCGGGGTTGTCCGACTGATAGCGGATGGCCAGATAACTGGAAGAAGGGCCCAGGAATAGGCCCAGCGCATCGACATTTTTGCGCAGCGATTCGTAGTGAAAATCCTTGACCAGGCCGATTACGTGGTAGGTCACGATATTGCTCATGTCCTGGTTTGGCGGTCCGGTGAAGGTGCTGATGCGCTTACCGATGGGATCGTCGAAGCCATACAAAGAAACGGCGCGTTCATTTAGAATGACGGCATTAGAATCGGTGGGCATGTCTTGAGAGAAATTGCGGCCCGCCACCAGCTCCATGCCCAAGGTGGGAATATAGTCGTGATCGACCGTCCACATCTGGGTGGAGACGGAAGTGGTTTCCGTCATTTTGCCTTCGGGCCACATGGTATTGTCGGAGCGCGAGGAGCGTACCGGCAAGTAACTGCTGTAGGAAGCCGAGCGCACCTCCGGCAACTGCTCAATCTGTTGTTTGAAAGACTGCCGCTGATCGGCCAGTGCGTAGGCGTCGTGCAGGAGTAGCACCTGCTCGCGGTCGAAGCCCAGCTTTTTATTCCGTATAAAATTCAGCTGCTGATTGATAACCAGGGTGCCAATAATCAGGAAGATGGAAATGACAAACTGGAAAACGACCAGGCCGTTGCGGAAAATTCCGCTGCGCATACCCGCCCGGAGTTTGCCCTTTAGCGTATCCACAGGCCTAAATGCCGACAAGTAGAAAGCCGGATAAACGCCTGCCAAGAGGCCGAGCAGGAGGGCGCCGAGCAACAGCCCGCTCCAGAAAAGCGGCTCAGAATAAGGTAGTTGCAGCTCTGTGCCGAGGAGCGTTCCGAAATAGTGAACGCCCAGGCCGGCCATTGCTACGGCCATTACAAAGGCGATGACACTTATCAGCGTCGATTCAGTGAGAAACTGGCCGATCAAGTCGGTTTTGAAGGCACCCAGCGTCTTGCGTACGCCCACCTCTTTGGCGCGGTTCGAGGAGCGTGCGGTAGCTAAATTCATGAAGTTGATGCATGCTATAAGCAAAATGAAGAGGGCGATACTGGAAAAGATGTACACGTATTTGATATCGCTGTTGGCCTCCAATTCCGCGATTCGATCGGAATGCAAGTGTATATCCTGCAATGGCTGCAATTCGTACCAGACGCCCTGGCCGGTCGCTTCGACCTCCTCGATAGTTTTGTCGAGAATCTGCACGATCTGCGGGCCGGCGTACTTGGCAAAAAGATCGGGCAGCTTTTCTTCGAGTGCCTGAGCAGAAACGCCTGCTTTCAGACGAATGTAGGTGTGGTAGTTATTACTCAGCCAGACAGGAGAGCGACTATCCTCATGGCCGGACATGGCCAGCAGGTAGTCGAAATGAAAGTGGGCGCTCCGGGGGATTTCCTCGAAAACGGCGGTGACCTCGTAGCGATACTCATCGTCGAAAACCAGGGTTTTGCCTACCGGGTTGGTTGCTCCAAAATGGCGTTCCGCCGCCGAGGCGCTGATGGCCACAGCATTTGGCGCGCGAAGGGCTTCTTTCGGATCGCCTTCGAGCACCGGTACGGTGAAGAATTGGAAAAAGCTGCTGTCGGCAAAGGCCACGTCCTCCTCCTTGATATTGGAGGATTCTCCTTCCGGCCGCACCAGCCAGTCGCCCCAGTTGCGGAGCCGGCAGAAGGCTTCCACTTCCGGATATTCCTGTGGAAGCGTTGGCCCCATAGGCGCCGGGGCTACCGCGTAGAAGGCGTGGTTGCCACCGAAGTTGATCTCAGGCACTACCCGATAGATGCGATCGGCATGCTCGGGATAAGTATCGTAGCTCAGCTCATGCTGGACGTACAGAAAAATGAGCAGACAGCTGGCCACGCCAATGGCCAGGCCTACGATATTAACGGAGGCGTGAAACTTGTCTTTGATGAGGTTTCGGAAAAAAACGGCCAGGTAATTTCTCCACATGATGGATAGGTTTAAGGTAAAATCGGGTGATTTCTACTTTGAAGATGCGAAAATTGCCTCGCTCCCCTATTTGGGCAGTTACTTTTTTGGTAGACGAAGGAAAGGGAAAAGAGGTTACAGAGTACTAGTGCTGCAAGTTGAAAATTTATAAAAGCCGCGTAGCGGCGACAGACCGCGGCGTTTTGCCACCACGGCCAGTACGCCGAGGGCAGCAGTAAGTACTTCCCTGAGTTCTGATTTCGGCTCGGTCTTGTAGAGGGAAATGTCCGAACGCTTGGGCCCGGCCTGGCCGAGCCGGTGATAATGGATGAGGGCATTCTCAATATTGCCTTCCCGTAATTTCAGCCGCCCGTTCGGCACCCTGAAATAGGTATCCACCTGCCGGTCGGTGCCTATAAATTCAGCCTGCTGCTTTTCGAGCAGTTCGTGTATTTCCTCCGGATGGCTGCATCGGGCCTTGATCTCTATATTAATTCTGTGCATTGGCCATTTTTACTTTTCGTGAAACACCAGCCTAAAAATACAAACAGCACTGCTAAGAGTAGCCATACTCTGCTGCTTATTATACCGCTGTTTAATGGAATGGAAGACATATCACCCGTTGGAATGAAAGCCGCCCAGAAAAAAGGGTGGCCATGGCTGCTGTGCGCATTGATAAAACGGAGTTTTGCAGCCCTCAGC
>CAYVVK010000850.1:0-1919 GCA_964454855.1 uncultured Phaeodactylibacter sp.
TTTTTCCAGGTTAATGTAGGGAGAGCTCACGGCCGCTTCGTAGGCGATCTTTCGCACTTTGGCCACGTCGGTATCGATGGGCAGCCAAAGGTTGGTGACGACCATGCAATCGGGCGCGCCGGAATTGGCGTTCGCCAGGCTCTCGCTCAGTATCATGCCGTTGGAAATGGCCACCATGGAGTCATCCAGGGTGTTGATGGTCACCGCCCGCAGGCCGATGCTTTTGACCTCCCCGTAGTAGCCCCCTGCGCTTATGCGGTCACCCACGCTGAAGGGGCGTTCGATGATCAGCCACAGCCCGGCCATCAGGTCGCGGATGCCGTCTTTGGAAGCATAACCGATCAACAAGAGGAAGATCAGGATGAGGAAGGGCCAGTATTCATGGAGGAAAATTTGCAGAAGCGTGACGATAGCGCCGATCCAGACGGTAAGGCGAAGGATGGGATACAGCCTGAGCCAGCGTACCCTGCTGCGGCTGGAGCGGGCGGCGGCCAGGCCGATGATCCATTTAATACCCAGGTTGAGTAAATAGGCCCCGCCGAGCACGATGGGAAACGCAACCACCAATTCAACCAAAAGGCCTGGATTCTCTTTGATCTCATTCAGCAGAGGATCATCGAACTCGCCAGGAATCAGTTTTTTTAACCACTCGATAAAATTCTCCCAGCCATCCGCGCCGTTTCCCGCTGCATCTGCCTGAGCAAACAAGGGCGTAGCCAATAAACCGGCGCTCATTGACAGAAAGCCTGAGCGGAGTATTGCTTTGTTTTTCATGTGATCTTTCGGTTTAGCTCCTTGTGCAGAATGGCCTTCAGCTCATGCAGGTAGAGGAAGTTGACCTGATACTCCTGCACGCCATTGCGCAACTTGCGCGGATAAAGCCAGCCGCGGGCAAGCAATTCGTCCAGAATAAGGCGGCCATTGGCAGCCGAGTGGCGGAAAATTTCATCCACCTCTCCCAGAGACAGGGAGGTGTGCTGGAAAATGGCGTCCAGCACCATCAATTCCTTGAGGCTTCCTCCTTTGGGGGTAGTGAAGTGCGCTGCCTTAAGGTAAACTTTTTTCTCTTTGACGCCGATGGACCCATACAACCAAAAAGCCATCGCCCGGGAAGGGTTTCCCCCTGCGAAGGACAGGAGGCTTTCAAAAAAATGTTCCTTCAGTACTTCCTGGCGTTCTTCCCATTCCGTGTTTTTCAGGCGCCGCTTCAACTGGCCGGAAGGCTGGGCCGGCTTCAGGAATACCGTTTCGTAGCCTTCATTCCTTTGCAGCACCATTTCCCGAATGGTTTCCCTGGCCAGTGGCCGCAGCGCGATCTTCGACTGGAAATTATCGGTAAACTCTACCGCGCGATCCAGCAGGTAGGCGCTGTAGTTGTTGATGGTTACGATCCAGAACACCTGCTTTTTGGTGGCAATCATAAATACGAGGAATTGCCGCAGCAAATCATATCCGCCGATGCGGCGGAGAAAGAGGCGTTCCAGATTCTCAAAAACGACGATGCGGGGCGGCTCCAGTTTTGTTTCCGCCAGATCTTCCAGGCTGGCAGGCTGTTCCACGCCGAGCGCCCGGGCCAGCATTTGCAGCAATTCGTCTTCACTGGTGCAACGCTCTGTATCTTCGAGCATATAGGCCGTATCAGGCAGGCGGTGCAGGGCAGCATGCAGGAAGGAGGTCATCCCGGCGCCCGGTTCGGCGGTGATGAGTAGCGGGCTGTAGTACCGCTTCCAGAGGCCCCAGGCTTTTTCAAATTTTTTCAGCTCGCTTTCTTTTTCATCCCGGCCCAGTATCTGTGCCGGTTCCTGAACGGCGGCGAGGCTGAAGCGGCGGGCGTAAGTATCGGGCAGCTTATCCAGCTCCGGGTCGGGAGGAAACAGCTCCTCTTCACCCCCGGAGCCCGGGAAGAGTTTCTCCTTGAT
>CAYVVK010000850.1:1929-2819 GCA_964454855.1 uncultured Phaeodactylibacter sp.
TTCATGATCTCTCGTTTTCCGGCTTCGGGGCTTTGTTTTTATTCCATTTTTCCTTTCAGCCCCTCCAGTACTTCCGGTGGCAGCACTTCCTGCAGGGTGGCAAACCATTCCCGCTCCTCAAAGCGGATGTGCCGCTCCAGCAGGCGGCCCAGCAGGCTGAACTCTTCCGGGCTGCTGTGTTCATCGAGCGCCTCGAGGTTCTGCCGGATACGGCGGTGCTCCTCCACTACCCTATCTGCCATAGCCGCCGGTTCGGCGCCATACGCTTTGCTCTCCGGCACCAGCAGCTGTTCTTCTTTTTCAAAATGGGCACTCAGCACCTGCTCGTATTGGCTACGCGCGTAGGCCAGTTTTCCCTCAAGGGTGGTGGGCAGGCCCTTATAATCCGGCACATCGCTTTTCAGCAATTGGGCCAGAATGAGCCCTTCGTGGTGTTCGCGGGAAAGGGGGATCAGCGCCGGGTGGCGTTTGAGCGGTTTTCTTTTCATAGAAAAGGAAGATACGGAAGCCGGGAATTTTTTTTGATATTATAAGCCCTTTTTTTCGGGCGGCAGTTTCCCATTGCCGCCCGATTTATCAACCCAATCAAAAGTCAACATGCGTTTCTTTTTACTATTCTTCCTCCTGCCATCCTTCCCCCTGCTCCTTTCCGCACAGAAAAAGGAGGCTTTCGAATACCGCCGTTTCGCCGCTGCAGAAGGTGATATTGTTCCGGTAGAGAATTCCAGGAAAATGCACCAGGGCCTGCAGGAGGCAGGCGCCGAGGTGCAGTACACCGAATACCCGGAAGCCAACCACAACAGCTGGGACCCGGCCTTTGCGGAGCCGGAGCTGCTGCGGTGGCTGTTTGGGAAACGAAGGCCTTCCTGGAGCGCCCGGCCCGACCGGCC
>CAYVVK010000851.1:0-2813 GCA_964454855.1 uncultured Phaeodactylibacter sp.
GCAGCAATCGAAGATGGTAAGGATGTGGGGAGTTCCTGTCTTGGGGTTTTCCGGCGTGCCGGCCGCCACTTCCCGGATGAGATAACGCAGCTCCTTGTCCGCCAGCAGAGAGGCCATGCCGCTGGCGTCGTAGCAGGCCAGGCATTCCAGCCGGCGGTCGCTTTCGGTGGCCCAGGCCTGCTCGTCGGCCCTTTCCTGCGCGCCGTGGCCGGAGTAGTAAAAAAAGGCTACCTCGCCGGCCCTGGCCAGGCCGAGGTGAGTGCGCAGGGCCTGTACGATGTTGTGTTTGGTGGCTTCTTTGTCGTAAAGCGCTTTTTCCCTCACATTTAGGGAAGGGTCCTTTTTAAGAAAGGCCAGCATCTTTTTTGCATCGTTAACGCAGCCGGAAAGAGGGGAGGTGGGATAATCATTGATGCCTACGATGAGAGCGTAGACGGTGGTGGTGTTTGTCATAAATATGGGGTTGGTTGGTTTTTTGTTAGTGTGTGGCTAAATTTCGTTTTTTTTAGTTTAATATACTGCAATAAGCAGGGAAAGATTCGAAAAATTACGTAATTCTGCCGGGCGCAACCACATTATTGCCCGATATTTGGAGCCAAGACGAAGCTCGACATGAAAGACCTTCTCGATTATCCGGAAGCCGGCCCTTCAGTAGAAGAGGCCAGCCTCGCCCGCTTCATCGGCCCGGGCAGGGAGTACTATCTCCGCCAGTGGCCACGGCTGCAGGAAGGCAGATCGCTCCCCTTTCACTACTGGGCATTGCTGCTGGGGCCCCTGTGGCTGTTGTACCGGCAGATGTTTCGCGAGGCGGCCCTCTACATCGGCCTTTTCCTGCTGCTGAGCCTGCTGCGGTACTGGGGAATTGGTTTCTGGCTATACGATAATGTTTTCTTCTGCGCCAGGGCGCTGCTGCTCAACCTCCTTCTTGGCTTCACCGCCAACCGGCTCTACCTGCAACACTGCAAACGGCAGGTAGAAAAGGTGATGGAGGAGTACGAAAAGGCGGAGCAGCCGGAGATACTCTATGAAAAAGGAGGGGTTTCTGTTTCCCCTCCCATCGTCTTCCTCCTGGCTTTAACCATCTGGTGGATCAGCAGCCGCTACGATGGGGACTTCGGCATTAACACCAATTTCATATTTTAAGCATAATGAAGCACTACTCCTTACTACTCCCCTTTTTTCTTCTGGCGGCCTGCCTGCAGGCCCAGGTCAAAGAAGCCCCCAACAGACAACGCGGCGAAGGCCCCTTCCCCCAACTCATCATCCGGGGCGTAACCCTCATCAACGGCAATGGCGCTCCGCCCCGCGGCCCGGTGGATATCGTGGTGGAAGGCAACCGCATCGTGGATATTCAAACGGTGGGCTATCCCGGCGTACCCATCGACCCCAATAATCGCCCCAAGCTTAAAGCGGGAGGCAAGGAGCTGGATTGCGAGGGCATGTACCTGCTGCCCGGTTTCGTGGATATGCATGGCCATATCGGCGGCAGCGCCCAGGGGGCAGACGCGGAATACGTCTTCAAACTCTGGATGGCACACGGCATCACCACCGTACGCGACCCCGCCTGCGGCAACGGCCTGGACTGGGTGCTCAAACACCGGGAACGCAGCGCCAAAAACGAAATTACCGCTCCCCGCATTCACGCCTATACCGTCTTCGGCCAGGGCAGCGAGGAGCCCATCAGCACGCCCGAACAGGCGCGGGCATGGGTGCGGCAAAACGCCAGCCGGGGAGCCGACGGCATCAAGTTCTTCGGCGCTCCGCCAGACATCATGGCCGCCGCCCTGGATGAGAACAAAAAACTGGGGCTGCGCTCGGCCTGCCACCACGCCCAGCTCGACGTAGCCCGCTGGAATGTGCTGCACTCCGCCCGCGCCGGCCTGACCACCATGGAACACTGGTATGGCCTGCCGGAAGCCCTCTTTGCCGACCGCACCGTTCAGCATTATCCCCCGGATTATAACTACAATAACGAGCAACACCGCTTCGCCCAGGCCGGCCGGCTTTGGACGCAGGCAGCGCCTCCCTTTTCCGATCACTGGAATAAGGTGATGGGCGAACTGCTGGAACTCGATTTTACCATCGACCCCACCTTCAACATCTACGAGGCCAGCCGCGACCTCCACCGCACCCGCCGGCTGGAATGGCACGACGAATACACCCTGCCCTCCCTCTGGCGGTTCTATATGCCAAGCCGCATTTCCCATGGCTCCTACTGGCATTTCTGGGGCACCGAAGAGGAGGTGGACTGGAAGAAGAACTACCAGCTTTGGATGACGTTCATCAACGAATACAAGAACCGCGGCGGACGAGTAACGGCAGGCTCCGACTCGGGCTTCATCTACCAGCTATATGGCTTCGCTTACATACGGGAACTGGAACTGCTGCGCGAGGCCGGCTTCCACCCCCTGGAGGCCATCCGATCCGCCACCCTGAACGGCGCGGAAGCTCTGGGCGCCGCCGATGAGATCGGCACCGTGGAAGCAGGTAAACTGGCGGACTTCGTAGTGGTGGAGGAAAACCCGCTGGCCAACCTGAAAGTGCTCTACGGCACGGGCGCCATCAAACTCTCCGAAGATAATGAGGTAATGCGGGTCGGAGGCGTAAAGTACACCATCAAAGACGGGCTGGTCTTCGACGCCAAGCAACTGCTCGAAGATGTGCGCCGGATGGTAAAGGCCGCCAAGGAAGGCGAAGAGTATGAGATCAAGCAGCCTGGGATGGATTAGGGTTTGGGATCCAGGGTTTAGGATCTAGTACTTTGGGAGTTAATTAATTGACAGGTAGTTGGTGTTATAATAGATTGATAACCC
>CAYVVK010000852.1:0-2811 GCA_964454855.1 uncultured Phaeodactylibacter sp.
GCTCTACATACAGGCCGCAGCCCGCCTCTTCCACCAGCTGCCGCGATACGCCGTCGATGGCCATGAGCACGGGGCGGCGGCACGACATATAGTCGAAGGTCTTATTGGAATAGATGGTCTTGAAGGTATCCACCTTTTTGAGGACGGAAGCCCCGAAATCGGAAGCGGCGATGTATTTGAAGATCTCGGACTTGGGCACCG
Organism: uncultured Phaeodactylibacter sp.; assembly: GCA_964454855.1. Classification (GTDB taxonomy): domain Bacteria; phylum Bacteroidota; class Bacteroidia; order Chitinophagales; family Saprospiraceae; genus CAYVVK01. Next base: position 202 of record CAYVVK010000852.1, read on the forward strand.
GATCGATGAACTGCACATTGGGCAATTGCCGTTTCCGGGCTTCTTCCTGCAGCATGGGTTTCTGCATGCCGCTGCCGATGAGTACGAACTGTACTTCCGGCACCTCCCGCAGCAGCTCCGCCGTATCCAGCACCTGTATCAGGTGGTTGGCCACGCCGTGGGCGCCTACGTAGGTGACCACCAGTTTATCCTGCCAGCCCATCTCCCGGCGGAAGGCTTCGCGGTCGAAGCCGTCCAGCACTTCTTCGGCCAGAGAGAAATCGGCGGCATTGGGAATGAAAAGGATCTTTTCCGGAGGCACGCCTTTTTCGATCAGCTTATCGCGAAAAGCCGGCGTCAGTACATTCACCAGGCGGCTCTTGCGGTAGATGAAACCCTCGAACCAGTAGGCCAGGCGGATGATCCAGGGATTCGTCAGTACGCCCGTGTCGATGGCGGATTCCGGCCAGAGGTCGCGCACCTCGAAAATGATGGGCAGCCCCTTGATGCGCCCCAGGACGTAGGCGGTGATGCCCACGAAGAGGGGAGGGGAGGTGACCAGGATGAGGTCGTAATCGCCCTTTGCCTTGAACAGGCCGGCGTAGGTGCTGGAAAAGACAAAAGCGAAGTAGGCCCAGAGGCGGCCGAGAAAACTCCGGTTGTAGGATTCCGAAACGTGGCAGCGCCAGACTTCCACCGTGCCGTGTTTTTTCCGGACGAACCAGCGGCCCTTGTACTCCGGGCGCTTGCCGTCGCCGGAATAGTGCACCATACCGGCCAGTACCGTGACCTCATGGCCGGCGGCTTCCCAGGACTTCGTCATCTCATTGAAACGCGACCCGCCGGGGTCATCCTCTTCCAGAAAGTATTGATGGATCAGTAATATTCTCATGGCAGCTAATGTACGTACTTATCTCTTTTTTGTTTGTCCGGAAGCTCCACTGGGGAGCAGCCTCCCGTTTTCCGTAATGGGAGGAATACCAGCCTTTTTCTTCTTTCATTTCCAGGGGCTTCTCACCTGCTTCCCAGGCTTTGATCTCAATTGCCGCAGCGTATTGGGGATGGGGGTGCCAGATCTGCCGCAGTTCTACTTCTTTTATCCCCTCTATGCGGTCGGTGATGCGCCATGCCGGCTGGTTTTTTGACTTTTCCACTCTGCGGAAATGGACAATGCCCTTTCCGAGTTGCCGGAAGGCGCGGATGGCACCTTCAAAGACATACCACTCTTCCGTCTCTTCCCATTGTGCGCCCAGCGCCTGCGTCCAGTAGTACCAGATGAAGCGCGGCCCTTTCAGCATCTGGCTCTGGCCGTTGAGCATCACCGTATTGTGCCCTTCCGTGCCGTTAAAATAGCGGAAGGTGGCCTCGTCGGTATTATAAAGAAAAGATCCGGCGTCGCGCAATATATTGACGCCTTTATGCCAAAGGCCGAGGTGCAGGTTGTCGGCCTGATGGGGGCGGTCGCGGTGGTTGCCGCAGCGGATAAAGGTGAGCGTTTCCGGCTCGCGGAGGACGTAGTAGCCGCCCGCATCGAAGGCGTGGGTTCCCAGGGAAACTTTGGTTTCGGCGGCTTCCGCCTTTGCCCGGCCGCCGCTCAGCCAGCGGGTATCCTCGAATACCGGCCCGCTGATCTGTTCTCCCAGTATCCAGGCCAGGGCCTGCAGGCTGGGGCGGTAGTCGCGGAAGGGCAGGCTGTTGAGGGGGAAGAAGAGGGCGCCGTCGTTCATGCCGTAGTTGGGCAGCCGGCCCGTGCCGGGCGCCATGCAGGTATAGAGAAAGGCCAGGCTTTTGCGGGCGCGATCGTATACCGTGGCGGAGAGTTGTTCCCCGTTGAGTTCCGATAGCCGGATGGCCCAGCTGAGCAGCTGCACCACCACCCGGTGGTAGTTCATGGAAAACTGCAGAAAGGTGCCGTCCTTATACACCTGATAGGCCACTTCTTCTTCAAACCAGGCTCTGCCCTCTTGCCCCCACTTCCGGAAGGCCGGCACCGTGGGGAACAGCAGCCCGCCCAGGTATAGCATCAGGGTTTCCGTAAGGGCGTGATTGTTGCGCACGGCGATGCGTGAGAAGTTGATGTTCTGATACACATGATGCAGCTGCCAGTAGAAGCTGTGCATGATCTTGTCGAAGCGGGCATCAGTCAGTTCCTCGCTGTCGCGGTAGAAAAACAGGGCAAACAGCCAGTTCATCAGGCGCAGGCTGATCTCCTGGCTGCAGCGGTAGTTCGGCCCGCAGTTGATGGGGTTTTTGTCGATAAAATCCTCGATCTCCGAAAAGGCGAAGGCACTGCTGTCCTCCCCGAAATGGTGGTCGTAGCGGATGACGGTAAGCAGATAGGCAAAGCGCGCTTTTTCCCAAACGTACTTGATGTCGCCCGCTTCCGCGGAAAAATCGGCGACCTGCGTCCAGTGTTTGCCGGCATCGTAGCGGTAGCCGCTCTGCGGGTGGGTTACCCAGTCGTAATCCCTGCCCAGGGTATAGGCCTCGGCCTGAAAGAAACGGATCTTCCCCTCCCTGATCTCCCGGTACGCTTCCGCCAGTGGCTCCTCGGGAGCGGGCGGAAAGGCCAGCTCGCTGCGGCCTGAGAAGAAAAAACGGCTCCTGCCTTGCCGCCAGCGGCCCAGCGTT
>CAYVVK010000853.1:0-2802 GCA_964454855.1 uncultured Phaeodactylibacter sp.
CGGCGACTCATCGATGATCTTCAGGCCGTCCCGCAGCCATTGCACGGCAGCGCCGGCAATGAACACGCTGCCCTCCAGTGCGTACTGCGGGCTTCCGTCCAGTTTGCTGGCGATGGTAGTCACCAGGCCCGACCTGGAAGTGACGGCCTCGTCGCCGGTGGCCAGCAGCATAAAGCAGCCGGTGCCGTAGGTGTTTTTGGCCATACCTTTGGTGTGGCAGGCCTGCCCGAACAGGGCCGCCTGCTGGTCGCCGGCAATTCCCGCAATTGGAATGGGCTTGCCGAAGAGTTGCTCTTGCGTATGGGCATATACCTCGCTGGATTTGTGCACTTCGGGGAGCATGCCGGGCGGTACGCCAAGGGCCTCCATCATGTATTCATCCCACTCCAGGTTCTTGATATTGTATAAAAGGGTGCGCGAAGCATTGGTGTAATCCGTAATGTGCTTTTCCCCGCCGCTGAGTTTCCAGATGAGCCAGGAATCCACCGTGCCAAAACACAATTCTCCCTTTTCGGCCTTTTCCCGGGCGCCGCTGAGGTTGTCGAGTATCCACTTCACCTTGGTACCCGAGAAATAGGCGTCGGCCAGCAGGCCTGTGTTTTCACGAATGTAAGGCTCATGGCCGTCTTCTTTGAGCTTATCACAAATGGAGGCCGTGCGGCGGTCCTGCCAGACTATGGCGTTGTAAACAGGTTCACCTGTCCTGCGGTCCCAAACTATGGCCGTTTCTCTCTGATTGGTGATGCCGATGCCTGCAATCTGCCCTGCGTTCACATTTTCTTTTTTCAAAACGGCCTGCGCTACTTTGAGCTGGGTGTTCCAGATTTCATTCGGGCTGTGCTCCACCCATCCCGGGCGGGGATAGATCTGGGTGAATTCTTCTTGTTCAGCCGATTTGATGTTTCCGTCTTTGTCAAAAAGGATTGCCCGGGAACTGGTCGTTCCCTGGTCGAGGGCAAGGATGTAGGTTTGCATAGCCAATATATTGCTGAGTTTGTTTTATTATTTAACGGCTGGCTGAACCAAGCTCTGCCTAAAGACATTTCATAAGACACATCAAACCGTAAGCCAACGAATGGAAATCCATCAAATCCCTTTCGACAAAGTTCCCTACCTATCCAAACGAGACCAGGCTTATCAGCAGGCCGACCCTAAACTCCGCCCTTTTTACAAGTACGAAGTGACGCTGGAGGCTTTCAGCCAGGCGATGGAAGATAAGAAAAAGGATGAAACTAACCGTAAAGTGCTCGTTGAAGTTCTCAAAGAACAGTACAAGGCGCTGGAAACCACTCCTGCAGTGCTCAAAAATATCGAGGCCCTTGCGCAGGAGAATACCTTCACTATCGTGACGGCACACCAGCCCAGCCTTTTTACCGGCCCGCTCTACTACATTTATAAGATCATTTCTGCACTTAAGCTGGCCAGCCGGCTGAATGAGCGTTATTCCGGAAAACGCGTAGTGCCGGTGTTCATCTCCGGTGGTGAGGATCACGATTTCGAAGAGGTCAACCACCTTCATCTGTTCGGTAAAACCGTAGAATGGGAAAATGAGGAGTCCGGGCCGGTAGGCATGATGAAAACCGACAGCCTGGAACCTGTACTGGCCGAGGTCAAAGAAATCTTCGGTGAGTCAGATCGCGCGGCCGAACTGTACGGCATGCTTCAGGAGGCGGTAAGCAGCCACGAGCGCTATGCCGAAGTAGCCAGGCATCTGGCCAACGCCCTTTTCGGCAAGGACGGGCTGGTCGTCATCGACATGAGCCATCGCGAACTCAAACGCCTGTTCATTCCCTGCATCAAAAAAGAGATCCTGGAACAACCTTCAAAAGGGCTGGTGGAGAAAACGGTGCAAGAACTGGAGGCAGCCGGCTTCTCCGAGCAGGCCTATCCCCGGGAGATCAACTTTTTCTACCTTGGGGCTGAACTGCGGCAGCGCGAGCGCATCGTACTCGAAGATGGAAAATATCAGGTGCTCCATACCGGTCATTCCTTTACGGAAGACGAACTGGTAGCGGAGATCGAACAGCACCCGGAGCGTTTCAGCCCCAATGTCGTCATGCGGCCTGTCTTTCAGGAAGTAGTACTGCCCAACCTGGCCTATATCGGCGGCGGGGGCGAGCTGGCATACTGGCTGGAACGAAAGCGGCAGTTCGATTACTTTGGCGTCAATTTCCCCATGCTGGTGCGGCGCGATTCCGTGCTATTCATCGACCGGGGAAATGCAAAACGTATGGAAAAGCTGGAGCTCAGGGTAGAGGAACTCTTTAAGGATGTCGAACTTCTCATCAAAGAATACGTCCGGGAAAACACGGAGAACGAGATCAGCCTGGCGGAAGAGAAAAAACAGCTGGAGGCTATATTCAAGGAAGTGGAGAAAAAAGCCGGCGAGATCGACCCTACCCTGGTGAAAGCCGCCGCCGCCGAAGGCCAGCGGCAGATCAACAGCCTGGAGCAACTGGAAGGCAAGCTAATGCGGGCGGAAAAACAGCGCCACGACATCGCCATCAGCCAGATGCGCTCCCTGAAAGACAAGCTTTTCCCCAACAACGGCCTGCAGGAACGCTACGACAATTTCATGATGTACTACCTGAAGTACGGAGAGGAATTCTTCGATGTCCTCAAGAAAAACCTGGACCCTCTGGAGAAAGGCTTCAAGGTGATCATTGACCGGTAAAAAGTCAAAAGGTGAAACCGCGAAAGGTAAAAGGTAAAAAAGGGCTCCGGCAGAATAGCCGGGAGCAGAGCCCCCTTTTACCTTTTACCTTTTACCTTTTACCTTTTACCTTTTACCTTTTACCTTTT
>CAYVVK010000854.1:0-2800 GCA_964454855.1 uncultured Phaeodactylibacter sp.
TGAGCCGCAGCCGGCCGCGTTTTGGCTTATCCCACTCCACCTCCAGTTCCGGCTGGCCGGGGCGGTAGAGCCACTGTTGGAAAAAGCCCGCCAGGTTTTGCTTGCTGGCCGCTTCCATACTGCGCTGAAAGTCTGCGGTGAGGGCATTACTGTTGCGGAAAAGAGCGTAGTATTCCCGCAGGCCTCTCCAGAAGGCTTCTTCGCCTACCTTGCGGCGAAGCATGTGCAGCACCCAGGCTCCCTTCTGGTAGGAGTTGGCGTTGAGTAAGTCATTCCAGTCGGTGACGGTAGTGTCGACCACTGGCGTAGAACGGCGTTCGGAAAAAGAGATCACCTGTTGCCGTTCCGCCCGCAGGCGTTCCACCATGCGCTCGCGGCCGTACTGGTGCTCGATGTACAGGTCGGCGCCATAGGTGGCGAAGCCCTCGCTGAGCCAGATGTGAAACCAATTCTGCTCAGAAGCAGAATTGCCGAACCACTGATGAGCGATCTCGTGGGCGATCAGGTCCTCGTGGCTGCGCTCGCCGGTCACGGAATTCTCGAAGTAGAAGATATTGCTGGCGTTCTCCATGCCGCCGTAGCGGGTTTTGGACTGTACGTTGGCTAGTTTAGGGTAGGAATAGGGGCCGATCTTGTCGATGAAGAACTGCAGGATGCCCAGCGCCTGGCCGTAATCGTAATATCCTGCCTCCCGGTCCTGCCGGTACACCCAGCTGCTGACGGGGATGCCTTGTATCTCTCCTGCCAGTTGCACCCCGAAACGCGCCGCCCCGATCACCGCTACCTTCATGGGAAGTGGAACTTCCGAGCGCCAGTGCGTCAGTTTGGTTTCGTCATCCAGGTTGGTTTCCTCGATCTGCTGGCCGTTACCCACTACCTGGTAGTGGTCCGGGGCCGTAACGATGAACTCCACCAGGGCCTTGTCGGAAGGATGGTCGACACAGGGCAGCCAATGGTGGGCGCGGTTGGGCCAGTTGTCGCCGAAGAAAGTGCGCTCGCCGTATTTATTCTCGCCGATGATGAGGCCGTCGGCGGGAATGCCCCGATAGTCGATCTGGTAGCTGCGTTCACTTCCTTCTATGATTCCGGGGTTGGGGAAGATGATCAGATCCTCTCCTTCATGGCGGTATTCCACCTCCTGGCCGTTCTCATAGGCGGCCAGTACCTGCATGCCCTCTCTGCTATCGCCCTTTTTCACCAGGTCGAGCCTGAATTCCTGTAAAGGCTTTAAAAAACGGATCTCCGCGAGCGCCCTTCCCTCGATGAGCTTACTTTCATCAGAAAGCTTCAGTTGAAAGATATATCGCTGCACATCGACCTGCTCCAGGCGCGGAATGGCCTTCTGTGCCGCTGCGGAAAAAAAGAAGGATAAGGCTATTGGGAAAATAGTGAGCAGGCGCATAGTCAGAAGTATTGATTTGGCTGAAAAGGTAAGGAATTTTTTCTGTAGGAATCTGTACCTTTGTAAGGCTCCACCTGTAATCTGGTTTCTGCCATCTGATGTCTAAAAAAATACCATGCGCAAACTTTTTTTATTACTCCCTTTATTATTGTGGTTTTCCTGTTCATCCCCTACAACCCAGCAAGATATGACAGAAGCACAAGCTGAAAACTTTGACTGGCAGGGCCATCGCGGCGCGCGCGGCCTGCTGCCTGAAAATACCATCCCTTCCTTCCTGAAGGCTTTGGAGTATCCACGGGTTACTACCCTGGAGCTGGACCTGGCCGTCAGCCAGGATAGCCTGCTGGTTGTTTCCCACGAACCCTGGATGTCGCACCACATTTGCAGCCATCCCGGCGGGCGGGAGGTTGCGGAAGCCGAGGAGGACGAATTGCTGCTCTTTCAGATGCCCTATGATTCCATAAAGCAGTATGACTGTGGGAGCCGGGGCAATGCCCGCTTTCCGCAGCAGCAGCCCCTGCCGCTCCCCAAGCCGCTGCTGCGCGATGTGGTACGGGCGGTGGACAGGTACTGCGAGGATAAGGGCCGGGAGAACCCCCGTTTTAACATCGAGATTAAGCTTCAGCCCGAATACGACGGTATAAAAGCTCCCGGGCCGGAAGTTTTTGCCCGCCTCGTCCTGGACGAACTGCAACTGCTGGCCATCACAGAGCGCAGCTGCGTGCAGTCTTTTGATGTCCGCCCCTTGCAGGCCCTGCATCAGATGGCGCCGGCCGTCACCACGGCTCTGCTCATCGACAACCCGCATGGCGTAGAGGCCAACCTGGAAGAGCTGGGGTACACACCGGAAGTATACAGCCCGAATTACACCCTCGTCACGGCCAATGTAGTAAAAACCGTACATGAAAAAGGCATGAAGATCATTCCCTGGACGGTCAATGATACCACCAGCATGAAGGCGATGATCGGCCTGGGGGTGGATGGCATTATTACCGACTATCCGAACCGGATCGAAGCGGTGGTGGAATAGCGGGTGCCGGGTTCAACCAACAGGGCGTCACCGGCAAAAATCCGGAGGCCTTCTTCCACACTCTCATAGCGTTCGTTGCTCATGAATGCCCCGTCCCGGTAATGGCGGATACCCGCCAGATGGCCACCCAGTTGCCGCAGCGTAATGGGCCAGCGCTTTTCCGGAAAAGCGGGCACATAGGCCTGGATAGGCGTATCCAGCTTTATTTTTTCCAGGCCGGCAAAGCCAAATCCTTCTGGCCAGACGATCTCTCCGTCTACTGTCGCGAACGAAACGTAATTTAAACCTGTCCGGGTACTTAAGTAGTCGGACAGAACAATCTAACAATTCAACAATGTAACCCAGGCCCATACGGGCCCGTACCGGGG
>CAYVVK010000855.1:0-2795 GCA_964454855.1 uncultured Phaeodactylibacter sp.
TCTCCATCGACGGGCAGGGCCCATTGCCAGGCCTGAGCCTTCAGGAAAAAAGGGGTGCTAAGCAGTACGATGAGCCAGGTCTTCATTTTTTTTGGATTTTTACAGCTTGGAGAAAGCGTCCAGCGATAATGGCCGCTAAGGCGTTCTACCTTACGATACCGAGCCTGCAGGAAAAGCACAAAATACTTATCTTCGCAGCTCGTTTCAGTGATAATCATTCCTTTTTGACGAAATGGCCGTTCAGGAGTTGCTTTAATTTGTAGTATTCAACTCCCGGCGGCTTTCAAAATATCATGGTGTTATGAAAACAAAACTATTAACGGGCGGCCTCGCCCTTCTGTTGATGATGCTGGCAGCAGCCTGCGGTGGCGATAGCAACAACGCACAGCAGGGACAGGACAGTGCTGCACTGACTACCGGCAACCCTGCCATCGACGGCCTATCCGAAGAGATCGCAAAAAATCCCAACCAGCCGGATCTGCTGGCCGAGCGCGCCCGCCTGTTTTATGAAAACGACGGCTATGATGAGGCCATCCGAGACCTCAACCTGGCCCTGCGCCTGGATTCCTCCAATGTGGAATACATGCACCTGCTGGCCGATGTATACCTCGACTACTTCAAGTCGCGCCTGGCCCTGAAAACCATGGAGCAGGCTGCCGAACGTTATCCACAGCGTATTCCTACGCTGCTCAAACTGAGCGAATTCCAGCACATCCTGAAAATGCATGAGGAATCCATGCGGACCATCGACCGCGTACTGAAGATCGACCCGCAAAATGCCGATGCTTATTTTATGTTCGGCATGAACTTCCGGGAAACGGGCGATACCATCCGCGCCATCAACAGCTTCCAGAAGGCCGTGGAACTGAATTCCGAGATCGCCGACGGCTGGATTAACCTGGGGCAGCTCTATCAGTCTATCGGCGACCCTCTGGCGGCCCGCTATTTTGAGAATGCCGTGCGGGTAGCCCCCAACAACATCAATGCACTACACGCCAGAGCAGACTACCTCTCCGACGTGGGCCAACTGGCAGAAGCCATCGATATGTACCGGGAGATCATCCGCGTAGACCCGCAGTACGAGGACGCCTACTTCAATTCCGGCCTCATCTATATGGATATGGACTCCATCGAAGCCGCCAAAAAACAATTCGACATCGCCCTGCAGGTATCGCCCACCCTGATTCAGGCCTACTATTTCCGCGGCCTGGCCCACGAAATGCTCGGCAATGCCGGGGCGGCGCGTAAAGACTATGAGCAGGCCCTGCGTATGGCGCCGAATTATGAGCAGGCGCAGGAGGGGCTGGCGCGGGTGGGAGGGGAGTCGTGAAGAAAGTTAAGAGGTTGAGAGGTTAAAACGTTCGAACGTTCAAACCTTCTCCGGTTACCTCTTATTGAAAAAAGTGATGCAGCAAGCTCTATCCGATACCGAACTCGTAAAAGCTGCCCGGTGTGGCGAGCGCGGCAGCTTCGCACTGCTCTTCGGGCGGTACGAGCCCTCCCTGTATGCTGCTGCGCTTAAAATGCTGGGGCAACGGGCACCCGCCAGGGATGCCGTTCAGGATACTTTCCTGACAGCCCTTGGCAAACTCGCCCAGGAGCTCACTCTTTCCTGCCCGTTCAATCCTCCTCCTCTACAATTTCCTTCACCCGCCCCACTTCCCCCGTTTCCAGGCGCACCTTGATGCCGTGGGGGTGTTGGGGCGATTTGGTGAGTATCTTCTCGACATAGCCTTCGGTAAGCGCGCCGCTGCGCTGGTCTTCTTTCATGACGATGCGGACCAGCATGCCGGGCCTGATGTTGGAGCGTTTGGTGCCTTCCATGTTTTTGCCCCAAATATAGGCTTATTGAAGCAGTAAAACCTCGGGAAAGCAAACCTGGGGCCGGGAATAAATTGTTTCTATAGTAGGTAAAGTTGCACCTGAACCCTCCAATTTTTACTTACTCACCCAATTGGCCTGGTACATTTCAAGAACCAAAAAACTGGAAAGATGAAAAATCTATTATTTCTCACCGCACTTCTGCTGGGCCTGAGCTCCTGTGTGAGCAAAAAAGAACTGCTGATGGTGCAGGGAGAACGCGATGATTTGCAAATGCAGCTCGACCAGGCCCGCGCCGACCTGGAATACTGCCAGGGCATCAATGAGAACCTGCGCGCCGAACTGCGCGCCAAAGAGGGCCTGCTGATCAGCAAAGACGTGCAGATCGCTTCCCGCAACAGCATGATCAACAGCCTGGAACAGCAGCTGGAGTACGTCAAAAGCACCAACACCAACCTGCTGGACCGCCTGTCTGACCTGGCCGTAGTCAGTAAGAGCGGGGCGGAGAGCATTCAGCGGTCTCTGGAAACCCTCAACCGGCAGAACAAGTACATTCAGGGCCTTACCACTGGTATTCAGGCCCGCGATTCACTCAACCTGGCCCTGGTGATGAACCTCAAACGCTCCCTCGCCAACTTCGACGACGAGGACATTCAGATCGAGGTCAGGAAGGGCGTGGTCTACATCTCCATTTCCGATAAGATGCTCTTCAGGTCCGGTAGTTACTTCATCCGCCCTCAGGCCGAGGACGTGCTGGGTAAGGTGGCCCGGATCATCAAAGACCACCAGAACCTGGAAGTGCTCGTAGAGGGCCATACGGACAATGTCCCCATCTACACCGAATGCCTCAGAGACAACTGGGACCTCAGCGTCATGCGGGCTACCGCCGTGGTGCGCCTGCTGGAGACTGGATACGAGGTGCAGCCCCAGCGGATGACCGCCGCCGGCCGCTCCGAATTTATTCCCAAGGCCAC
>CAYVVK010000856.1:0-2793 GCA_964454855.1 uncultured Phaeodactylibacter sp.
GGTGTTCTCGGCAATATATTTTAGTTTTAGGTAAAGTGGCTCCGACAACCTGATGGGGAGGTTTTTTTTCACATCTTCACGAATATGTGATTCTTCCCATGGATAAAGACTTTCATTTTCCAGTGGTGACTTATCCGCACTGGCGGCTGGTACCACCAGAAAAGACTTTTTGTACATCTCTGGTACTCTGTAATTCAGATAGAAGAACAAGGAGTTGTACCGCATACCAATCCTTCTCTATAAACGATGGATCAATACCTAATTCTAAGGAAATATCCTGGATATCAGATTTATTGGGTAACTTTTTCAAAGGAAATATACCTTCCATTGTACCCAATACGTCGCGCAATCCGTCCCTTAACACCAATTACACGCCCAGTAGGAACCTGCGTTGATATTCCAGAGTTATAAGCTTTCTCAGCAGATGATGGGGCTGTCTCAACGCCAAGTTTGTTTAGAAGCTCTTTTGCAAGCTCTGGCAACGGCTTTTCTGGAACAACTGCACCGCTAACACTTGATTTTTTGGAGCGTGCGTATGTGCCATAGCCAAGATTGATCAGGAGGTCCTTCTTTACAAGCCCTCTTAGAATGCGTCCAACTTGATCGTAGCCACCAATATCTTTGAAGTCATCACGCACAAATACGGGGGTCTTACTGCGCTTAACGCGATAAGCTATTTTACCCTCTAATGTTTTTTTAACTGGCATTTTATCCTCTTGCAAAAATACGACATTTATGAGTACAAATATACGACATTATGAGCGTCTTGCCAAGTCAAATATACATTGTATTTTAAGTGGATATATTAGTAATTATTAATTGATGAGCTTGGTTCGTTAGAATAATAAGTAAACCAAAGGAGTCAACATTGGGCTCTGTCAGGGGGCAATATTGCACGCTGTTTACTAGTCGAAGAACCTGAGGTGCAGTTCCATTTACAGCGAATCATTTGTATAGTATGATCAACGCGACCTGCTGACCCCGAACGATCAACATTAGTACGGTAACTTCATTCAATGCAAAGCCATTTTATCAAAGCTGTCCCGCTGCTCTTTGTTTTGCTATGGAGTACAGGTTTTATCGCAGCCAAATATGCCCTACCCTTTATCGAGCCGTTTTACCTGCTGTTTATTCGTATGACACTAACAGTATTGGTGTTTACCGTCCTCTGCTTCTTATTCAAAGCAGGTCTGCCGGAAATCTCCCAGGCACTACATCAGTTAGTAAGCGGTGCACTGGTTCATGGAGCCTACCTTGGCGGGGTGTTTGCCGCCATTAAATGGGGCATGCCCGCAGGTATTGCTGCACTCATTGTTGGTCTTCAGCCTGTCCTTACAGCATTTCTCGCCAGATTTTTTTTGGGGGCTATGCTCAGCACCACCCAGTGGCTTGGGCTTGTCCTTGGTTTCTGCGGAATCACAGCTGTTCTCTTCAGTACCGGGCAGCAGGAGACGGTGAATCTCACCTGGTACGCAGTTGCAGCAGCGGTTACAGCCCTTCTTGGGATTTCCCTGGGTACCATTTATCAGAAAAGATTCGGCAAGAATGTCAATCTTCTATCCGGTTCAGTATTCCAATATATCAGCGCTGCACTGCTGATGGGGCTGTTAACCTTGTCATTTGAATCCAGGATTGTCATCTGGGATATCCAACTGTTGCTTGCACTGGCATGGCTTATCTTTGGCCTCTCAGTATGCGCCATACTGCTGCTCATGTACATGATACGAGAGGGAGAAACCGCCAAGGTGGCAAGCTACTTTTATCTGGTTCCGCCAGTTGCCGGCATCGAGGCCTGGATACTTTTCAATGAGGCCCTTACGCTGCTCGGCATAACTGGAGCAATTGTTACGGTCACGGGAGTATATTTCGTCATCAGGCCACACCAATAGAGACAATCGCGTAATCCCAAATTATTAGAAACGTGTCCCCCATGCCGACGATTGTCAAAGAAGATAAGATTGGTTAACTCTAGATAATTGATCGAAAATGGAGCAACCGCGCTCCTCTCTTTTTCTTGTGCAAGCGTTGCCGATTGCTCAGCCTCTATTACCTTTTTTCGACGTATCAAATCTTTCCCCTTTCTCTTCCGTTCCTCAAAGGGCACATACCATTCAGGTATGACAATGGATATGCACAATGCATGGAGATAGCTTCCGGGGTTATGCTTGTCTTCCCGGTTACGCCGCCAGGTCTTCGGCGGCAACATCAGCGGCAAGCAGGAGCCGTTTGGCACCATGTCTCTTGGCAAGACCTGCCACTTCCTGGTCCGAGACTTCCCCAAGAGGAGTGCCGGAGAACAGCAGACGGGTTTATTATGTTGTTGTCTTATCTACTCTACTCTTGTCTTGTCTGTTCTCCTGCGTGACGTCACGTGACAGTGAAACGTTACTGTCACGTGACACCTGATCCGGAGACGGCAAGGCCAGCCATAATAGATCCACGTTTTCCGGTAATAGCCAAAAAAGATGAGATGTACTCCGGTAATTCAAGCAGAACTCCGCCCTGGTCAACCGACATAGTCATTTCCCTTTTTTCGTCATCGTCATAAAATTTATCTTCCATAGAATGTTTTCAGTGTTGAAGGTTGGATCCATATATAACGGCCAGGTGGGTCCGTTCAAAATCGGTGGTGACAGCACATCGGCAGCAACGGCGCCATCATACTTATATTATTGTTATAGTTGAAGTTCAAGCACCCTCCTGCAAACAATATTTCGTATCCTCACTCCAACCCTAAAGAGTAAGTATCCACCGGTAAAACCGGTGGCTTTAAATTATGGACCGCTCAAAGCG
>CAYVVK010000857.1:0-2280 GCA_964454855.1 uncultured Phaeodactylibacter sp.
AAGGCTGGGCCAGGGTGCAGCCCGGCATGGTGCGCGATGAGCTCAACACCCTCTTACAGGAGCACGGCCTGCACTTCGCCCCTGACCCCGCTACCTCCAGCCGCGCCAACGTAGGCGGCATGATCGGCAACAATTCCTCGGGCACCAAAAGCATCCTGTATGGCAAGACGGTGGACCACGTCCTGGAACTGAAAGTGGCCCTGGCGGATGGCACCCTGCTACACCTGAAAGAACGGAGCCCGGAGGCTTACAGAGAAAAGGAGGAGGCTCCCGGACGGGAAGGGCAGATCTACCGGCAATTCAGGGAGATCATCCGGGCCAATGAGGCGGAGATCATCGCCCGCTTTCCCAGGGTCATGCGCCGGGTGCAGGGTTATATGCTGGATGAATTTGCCGGCAAGGAAAATTGGAACCTCAGCAAGCTGATCTGCGGCAGCGAGGGCACCCTGGCCACCATCCTGGAAGCAAAAGTGAAGCTGGAACCCCTGCCTGCCTTCAAATCGGTAGGTGTGGTGCATTTTGCCGAGCTCATCGAGGCCATCCGGGCGGTGGAGCACATGCTCCCCTTCCGCCCCGCCGCCATCGAGATACTGGACCGCACCGTAGTGGAGCTCAGCCGTAAGAACCTGACCACCCGGCGCCACTGCCACTTCATACAAGGGAACCCGGCAGCCATTCAGATCGTGGAATTTTACGGAGACAGCCCGGACGAGATCGCCGAACGGGCGCGAGCCATGGTTGCCGAGCTGAAAGAAAAGGGCCTGGGCTACGCCTACCCCCTTTTCCCGGAAGGCGAAGCTTTCGAAGATGTCTGGGCCATCCGAAAAAAGGGCCTGGGGCTGATGCTGGGGCTCAAAGGCGCCAAAAAACCGCTGCCTTTCATCGAGGATGCCGGCATCCCCATAGAGTACCTGCCCGAGTACATCAGCCGGGTGCTGGACATCTGCCGCCGGCAGGATACCCTGGCGGCCATGTATGCGCACGCCAGCGTGGGCGTTATCCACGTGCGCCCCATTCTCGACCTGCGCGACCCGGCCGACATTCAGCGCTTTAAGAATATTGCCGATCAAACCTTCGAGCTGGTTAAAGAATACGGAGGCTCCTGGAGCGGAGAACACGGCGACGGCCTGGTGCGCAGCTACTACCTGGAGCGCTACTTCGGCAACCAGGTATACGAAGCGCTCCGTCAGGTAAAACAGCTCTTCGACCCCGACAAGCTCATGAACCCCGGCAAGATCATCGACGCGCCACCCATCGACCAGAGCCTGCGCTACGGCGCCCAATACCAGGATGAAAAAGTAGAAACGGTATTCCACTACCGTGAGGACGGCAGCTTCAGCAATGCCGTGCACATGTGCACCGGCGTGGGCGAATGCCGCAAAACGCTGGGCGGCACCATGTGCCCCAGCTTTAAGGCCACCCGCGATGAGGAGCACTCCACCCGCGGCCGGGCCAATGCCCTGCGCCTGGCCATGTCCGGCCAGTTGGGAGAGGAAGGCCTGTACAGCCCGAGGATCAAGGAAGTGCTGGATCTCTGCCTGTCGTGCAAGGCCTGCAAATCCGAATGCCCCAGCAATGTGGATATGGCGAAGCTCAAGAGCGAAGTCCTGCAAATGCACTACGATCGCCATGGCTCTTCCCTGCGGGACCGCGTCATCCGGGATTCCGCCTCCATGGCGGCCGTGTTCTCCGGCGCTCCCGCCCGACTGATGAATCCGCTGATCCGGAGCGGAGCGTTCCGGCGGGCCTTCGAAAAGGCCACCGGCATGGATGCCCGCCGGGCACTGCCCGCCTTCACCCGCCAACCCTTCTACCGCTGGTTCGCCCGGCACTACCGGCCTTCAAAAGCGCATAAAGCCCGGGTGGCCCTCTTTGCCGACACTTACCTGAATTACCACGAACCGCAAGTCGGCATTGCCGCCACCCGCCTGCTGGATGCGCTGGGCTATGAGGTGGTGCTGGCCCATGTAGGCTGCTGCCAGCGCCCGAAGATCTCTCACGGTTTTCTAAAAGATGCCAAAAAGGTGGGTACGCCCGTTGCCCAAAAGCTCGATGCCCTCATCCGGGAAGGCCTGCAGGTGGTGGTGTGCGAGCCAAGCTGCGCTTCCGCCCTTGTCGATGGCCTACCTGACCTTTTGGACGATGAAAAACTGGCCGGGCGGCTGCAATCTGCCGTCCTTCCTCTGGAGGCCTTCGTCGCCAGAGCCCTTGCAGGAAAGCCGGTAAATGGAAAGCTGAAGCCTAGTCATACAGAGCTACTCCTACACGGCCACTGCCACC
>CAYVVK010000857.1:2290-2793 GCA_964454855.1 uncultured Phaeodactylibacter sp.
GTTCGGCACGGCTGATCTGAAAGCCGTCTTCCAGCACCTCCCCGGCACAGAACTCCGGGAGATCCCCTCCGGCTGCTGCGGCATGGCGGGCTCTTTCGGCTATGAGCAGGAGCACTACGATATTTCGGAAAAGATCGGGGAGCAGGTACTCTTTCCCGCGCTGAGAGCGGCTCCCAAACAAACCGGCATCATCGCCCCGGGTTTCAGCTGCCGCCATCAGATCAAGCATTTTACGGGGCGGAAGGCGCGGCATTGGGTGGAGATGGTTGAAGCGGTAGGCGGTTTGGAGTAGGCAGCGGCTCAAGCCAGGGTGCGGTTTCCCACCGCGCCCTGGCTTAAAATAAATCTGTTCACCTACTTAAGTACCCGGACACACTTAAATTACATATCATATTGAGCGCCTTTTCCGCTTAGCCTGCGTTGGAAATACTCGCCGTAACTACAGCTATGCCTGCGTTTTCCGCCCCCGCCTGCCTCAGTACCTAAGTACGGCGGGCAGGTTG
>CAYVVK010000858.1:0-2789 GCA_964454855.1 uncultured Phaeodactylibacter sp.
CTGGGTGGAATACAACTGGGGCCCACGGGAAAGGATGGCGATCTTCATGGTGGGCAATATACGAATTCTCCCCCTGCCCTAAAGAGCCTATCCGCCAATTAAATTAAGCAGGGTGTGTGACTGGCGGAGCCTGAATAATTGGCTATCTTACGGCCGTGTACTGATTTACCCTCGATCATAATCGATTCTGTCAATGACAAGAAAGTACTCACCCATATTGATAACCATCTCCGCTTTAGCCTTTTGCTGTAGCGGGCAATCTCAGAAAAAAGAAGCCAGGCATAAGGCCTCTCAGCAGGAGCATGTGGAATTCACCGCGGAGGGCTTTAACGCGCAAATTCTGGCCTATCAGCCCGTGCGCCGGGAAGGAGTACCGGAAAAAGATTTTGAAAAGGGTTTATTCTTTCTAGAAAATATCAAGGCCGCTGTAAAAAATAAACCCGAAAACTTCATCGCCGGCGACTATTGGAATATCGCTATGGCTTTCCTGAATCTGCAGGAACCCAAAGCGCATGTCCGCCTGGCTTTTCAGAAAGCCATCGAGTCCGGCCCCGCCGCCATATGCGGCTACATTCAAGCTTTGGGAGAAGGGAGGCTGGATGAGGTTATCCCGGATACCTACCTGCCTTTTTACCGGGATAACTGCGTCGGCAAAACGGTAGAAACCGAAACCTTCGCCCTGGAAGAATACATTGCCGGGCAAAGCCTGGACGCCGGGCTCGCCCGGGCCATATACCGCATACACCTGGATGACCAGAAGTACCGGAAGCAGCCGGGCCCCACGCCCTGGGAAAAGCAGCGGCCCCTCGACCAGAAGAACCAGCAAAGCATTGATTCTCTTTTTGCCCGGCACAATACCTATATTGGCAGGTCGCTGGTGGGTAAGAAATTAGAACCCGTCATGTGGACAGTCATCCAGCATTCCAACCCGGAGATGATGGAGCGCTACCTGCCTGTAGTTCATCAGGCCGTCCAGGACGAAGAACTACCCGAAGTACCCCTGAAAATGCTGATCGACCGGCTCTACGCCGAAAAACACGGATACCAGATCTTCGGCAGCCAGCCCGGAGTGGATATCGCAGAGAAAAAAGCCAGAAACGAGATCATAAAGGAATATGGCCTGGAGTGATTGGATTGGAAGGTGTCAGATGCCGAGGTAAGATGCCAGATCTCAGATGTCAGACACCACAGAACCGAAATACCGAAATACCACAAAACCGAAATACCAATACACTTTCATGAACCAAACGGCGAATTTCCAACTCAACGACAAAAAGATCATCAACGGCTGGGCCTTTTTCGACTGGGCCAATTCCGCCTTTGCCCTGGTCATCACGGCCGCCATTTTCCCCGCCTATTTCGTTACGGTGACGGACAGCACGGTCAGCGTGCTCGGCCTGGAGATGTCCAACAGCTCGCTCTACGCCTATGCCATTTCGCTGTCTTATCTGCTGATCGCCATACTGTCGCCCCTGCTGTCGGGCATTGCCGATTACGGGGGGCGCCGGAAGTTCTTCCTCATTTTTTTCACCATCCTGGGCTCTGCTTCCTGCCTGAGCCTGTACTTTTTTAAGGGCATGGATACGCTGGCACTGGGCACCACTTCTTTCATCCTGGCGATGATCGGTTTTGCCGGGGGCCTGGTGTTTTACAATTCCTTTTTGCCGGTCATCGCTACGGAAGACAAGTACGACCGGGTAAGCGCCAAGGGCTTTTCCTACGGTTACGCAGGCAGCGTCATCCTGCTGGTCGGCAACATGGCCATGATACAGTTTTACGACACTCTGGGCTTTCCCAGCCAGGGCGTGGCCACCCGCTTCGCCTTCCTGACCGTCGGCCTGTGGTGGATCGGTTTTGCGCTCATCCCCTTCAAGCGCCTGCCGCCGGATGCGAGGAAGAAGGCCAGCCCGGATATGATCGCCAAGGGCCTGGAAGAGCTGAAGCGCGTCTGGCGGGCGGTACAACATCAGCGCAACACCAGGACATTCCTGCTGGCCTTCTTCAGCTACAGTGCCGGCGTGCAGACGGTGCTCTTCCTGGCGGCCACTTTCGCCGAGAAGGAGCTGGAATTCGGCACCGCCGAGCTGATCGGCATTGTGCTCATCCTGCAGATCGTGGCCATACTGGGCGCTTATTCCTTCGCCCGCATGTCGGAATGGAAGGGCAACAAGGCAGCCCTGATCACTATGCTGCTGATCTGGATCGGCATCTGCGTGTTCGGTTATTTCATACAGGTCAAGGCGCAGTTTTACATCATTGCCAGCGCCGTGGGCCTGGTGATGGGCGGCATACAATCGCTCTCCCGTTCCACCTATTCCAAACTATTGCCCCCGGAGACCAAAGACCCGACCTCCTACTTCAGCTTCTACGACGTGCTGGAAAAGGTGGCCATCATCATCGGCACCTTCACTTTCGGCTTCGTCGAACAGCTTACCGGCAGCATGCGGCTCAGCCTGCTGGTCCTGGCCAGCTTTTTCATCATCGGGCTGTTTATCCTGTCGTTCATTACCATCCGGCCGGCGCAGGTGAGTGAGGAAGAGATGATCGAGCCGGTGGGATAGCCAGAATGGTTAAATTGTTGAGCGCAGCGAAACCCGGCCTGGCCACATTGTTCTGTCCGCCTGCTTAAGGCGTATGTGTTTAGCGCTATTGTCGGATGCTATGGATGCCGAAGCGCAGCGTAGGCCCGTTTTCTATGGTTAAACCAAAAAACATGAAGTACGCTTTCACCAAAATGCAACTCGAAGCCCCCAGCTTCTACAAACTCATCATGAAATGGGTGGAAATGC